>JAUWGG010000117.1 GCA_030606525.1 Methanobacteriota archaeon
TCAGCACGGGTGCATTTACAGGTCCAATCCCTATGCCTGTCTTAATCCATTCTGTTCCATTCCATGCAGAAAAATGATAAATATAGCAATATTGCTGAATTTGCAGGGTTATATTGTCATTATAATATACATTTTCAGCACCTTTGATCAAGGAATAATTAGCCACTGATTCTCCGTAGTAAGAAGTGATATTTACCCAAAGAATACTACCCTCTGTTCCATTATATTCCACTGTATAATTGTAAATAGTATTTTCTCCCCCCAAATATGGTTCCACATGTCCATTTATTAAAATTGATTTATTATCACTGACATAATCACTCTCAAAGTTGTAGGAATGAGTGTATATGAAATATGTTGATAAAACACCAATAATTATGCCCATAAGCAGAATTATGATCAAACCTACTTTGATTATCGTTTTAGCGTTTCTTTCTCCAAAAATATAGGGGAATGCAAGGATGAGAAAACCCATAAGAACATAAGCAAAACACACACCGGTGAAGGCAAGAAGTGTGTTGATCGCAACGGTCGAAGAGATATAGATCGGTTTAGACCACTTGCTTTTTTTAATTTTGTTAAATATATCGCTCAAATCCAAGTTCATCATTCTTGGAGATGGATTTAAAGCATAAAAAGATTAGGTATCCTATTTCCTACTATCTATCCAGTCCAAGATTCAAACTCCAAAACCTTATATATATCAACAGCATAAACTTCCCCCTTCATTTGGAGGAGATATTCTGGGAATAAGTGTAGTGGCAATAGGAGGCAACGCGATACTCCGCGCTAATGAAATGGGAACGATCGATGCACAATTAGCTAATGTTAAGGAAACTTGCAAACATTTAGCAGAAATGGTGAAGGGCGGTTATAAAATAATAATAACACATGGCAATGGACCACAAGTGGGAAATATTCTTCTTCAAAACGAGGAAGCGAGGGGGAAGGTAGCACCGATGCCCTTGGATGTTTGTGTGGCTAAGACGCAGGGACAGATCGGTTATATGCTGCAGCAAGCTCTTAAAAATGAGTTGATTAAATACGATTTAGATAATAAGGTTATCTCACTCACCACTCAAGTTGTCGTGGATGGCAATGATCCAGCTTTTGATGCGCCTACGAAACCCATCGGTCCTTTTTACATTAAAAAAAGAGCTGATGAACTTATTAGGAAGAATGGGTGGATAATGGTCGAAGACAAAATGCGTGGTGGTTTTAGACACGTGGTCCCTTCCCCTCAACCAATAGACATTGTAGAAAAAGAGAGCATAAAGCTCTTGGTATTTGATAAAGAGGACAAGATCGTTATCGCGGCTGGTGGTGGGGGGATACCTGTTATTAGAACAAAAGAGGGTTTTAAAGGAGTGGAAGCAGTAGTAGACAAAGATTTAGCTTCGGTCCTCCTCGCTAGGATCGTTAATGCTACATCACTTATCATGTTAACTGACGTAGAGAAAGTGGCAATTAATTTCGGGAGACCAGATCAATTGGATCTGGACAAAATAACGCTTGATGATGCAATAAAATACTTAAAAGAAGGGCATTTTCCTCCAGGTAGCATGGGACCAAAGATAAGTGCAGCAATACAATTCTTGGAAGCGGGAGGCGAAAAAGTAATTGTCACCACACCCAATTCTTTAAAAAAAGCTCTTAAGGGTAGAACAGGAACGCGCATTCTACCTTGACCACAAAACCAACTCGCCTTCAGCGATATCTTTTTAAATGTGGTATGAGATTGTGGTTCAATGAGCGATCATGAAGATGGTGGGCATAAAAAAACTGTGAAAGACATGAACACATCACCGATGGTCTATTTCTATGAAATTAGAGGGGAGGTGGTAAGGATTAACATCGATGAAGAAATTGCAACATTCCATTACGCGAATCAAACCAATCGTTCTATTCCTCTTCAAAGATTAAAATTCTGCCCAGATTGTTTAAGAGAAAAAAAATATCCTTTTTCTGAAGATGATTCGATATGCCAAAAACACAAAACACCCTTCTTGCCATTCGACATAGAAACTTTTGAACGTTTTCAGATCATTGCACTTATGGAAAATAACACTCGTTAAAATTTTTCAAGGGAAAGAAAATGGCAAAAGGGACAACTGAAGAACAAATAACCCAGATAGAGGAAGAGATCCGTGATACACCTTATAACAAAGCAACGCAGCATCATATTGGCAAATTAAAGGCTAAATTAGCGCGGTTAAGGGACGAGATTGAAAGAATCCCCACTCAAGCAAGAAGGGGAGGATTTGCTGTAAAGAAGTCTGGTAGCGCTACTGTAGGAATTGTGGGGTTTCCAAGTGCAGGTAAAAGTACATTACTGAACACGATCACGGATGCTGAAAGTACAGTAGCAGCCTACAGATTCACGACCTTGAACATCATTCCAGGTGTGATGGAATACAAAGGCGCAAAGATACAAGTTCTAGACATGCCTGGTTTGATAAGAGGTGCCTCTAAAGGCAGAGGAATGGGCCGCACTGTGCTATCTGTGGTGCGATGCGTGGACCTCGTCCTCCTTCTTTTAGATGTGTTTGAAACCAACATACATGTTTTAATCAATGAGCTTGAAAAAGGAGGTATCAGGTTAAATCAAACACCACCAGATATAGTGATACTCAAGAAGGAAAAAGGAGGGATAAATGTAAACTCAACGGTTGAATTAACGAAGATAGACGAGGAGATGGTATCTTCCATATTAAGAACATACAGCTACATAAACGCTGATATTGTGATCAGGGAGGACATCACCGAGGAGCAGTTGATCGATCATCTATCATCTAACAGAGTGTATATACCAACCATCGCTGTTCTGAACAAGGTTGATCTGGTGAATGAGAAATATTTGGCTGATATAAGTAAGAGACTTAATGATTGGTCATTGCTGTTCATTTCAGCGAAAGAGGGAATAGGTTTAGAGAACCTAAAAGAGGCGATCTTCAACAAGTTCAAGTTCATGCGCATTTTTTTGCGCCCGCAGCATGGAAACGCGGACTACGAAGAACCAATGATCATTAAATATGAATCCACAGTTGGGATGGTTTGCGATGTCATTCACCGGGACTTCCGTAAAAAATTCAGATATGCAAACGTGTGGGGACGCAGTGCGAAATTTCCAGGACAAACGGTTGGTATGAATCACGTGTTGGCAGATGAGGATGTATTAACTGTTGTTGTGAAGCGATAGAAAGGGAAAATAAACAATATTTAAATACCCCTACATTGTTAAATGATTAGGAGGATGGGGTGATGCAAGACAAGCAAGACCAAGTTAATGATAAGAATGATGCCAAACCGAAATATGCACCATCATTATTAATAGAATTCAACGAGGAGTCGGAAGAGTATGAAGTTCGACAGCGCCTTGAGGAAGATAAATACATGGTTTTGTACCGTTCTATTCACTATTTCCCAGCAAAGGATTTCTACGATAAGGAGAGACTCACTCGGGAACTCCTAGAGCGCTTCAAAGCAGTGGATGAAAAGTAGATGAATTGATGTTTTTTATACGATGACTTTCTATGAAACAAAGCAATTTTTCTCCTGATGAAGAATATGATTTTTATAATCAAACATGTGTAAATCATCTCTGTAAAAATTAAGCCCATATAATAGTTCATAACACTAAAACTTTATATATGTCAAATCTTTATCGCCTTCCTACTTTAGCTACACAGAGTACAAAGGTAAACATCGGAGGGAAATATTATGAACTGGAGAATGAACAGGAAGATAGTTACTTGCCTTACAGTCTTGGCAATGTTAGTCGGAACCATGCTTGTCTTGCCAATGAACAGCGAGGCTGCAGAAGGCAAGATATGGGGGATCATAACTGATAGTAATGGGGAGCCAATTGAAGATGCTGACCTTATTCTAACAAATGTCCATACTCAAACCATTTATTTTGCGGAATCAGATGGTGCTGGTATGTATGGTTTTTATTATCTTAATGCAGGATACTATCAGTTGATGGTGGAAAAAGATGGTTATTTCAATAATAAGACAGATGCCCCATTCCGT
>JAUWGG010000080.1 GCA_030606525.1 Methanobacteriota archaeon
TGCTTTTCCGAAGTTGGCTGTGCTTGTTACAGTTGTAGATAAAAACGATCGTCCAAATATAATCACTGCAGCTTGGCACACCCATTTATCTCATATACCGCCATTGTACTGCATCTCAATACATCCAAAGCGCTTCTCCCATGATATGATACTAGAATCGAAAGAATTTACATTGAACTTTGCAAGTTTTGATATAGTGAACAAACTGCACTACTGCGGTACCCACAGCGGAAGGGGGCACGATAAATTTAAGGAGGGGAATCTAACACCAATGAAAGCGTTCAAAGTTAAAGCACCGCTTATCAAGGAATGTTATGCTCATCTCGAATGCACGCTTTATGAACACAAAAAGGTAGGAGACCATACAGTTTTCATTGGTGAAATCATTGCAGTGAGCGCGAATGAAGACGCTTTCAAAAATGGGATCTTAGGGGATGTGCAGCCGATCTATTATATGGGAAACAATCGGTACACGACCCTCTCCTCTTTAAGAAAAAAAGAATCCTAAAATTTGATAAACCCCAATGGTATACAGGTGAGTCTAGGTGAGAATATGAGGAGAAGAGTAATAATCATGGGCGCAGCAGGCAGAGATTTTCACAACTTCAACGTCTTCTTTAGAGATAACGAGGATTATGAGGTTGCGGCATTCACAGCCACGCAAATACCAAATATCGATGATAGAAGATACCCAGGAGCATTAGCTGGTAAATTATATCCTGATGGAATACCAATTTACCTGGAAAAAGAATTGCCTGATCTGATCAAAAAATACGAAATTGATGAGGTGATATTCGCATACAGTGATGTTCCTCACGAAGAGGTCATGCACAAAGCATCAATAGTCATAGCAAACGGCGCAGATTTTATATTGATGGGTACTAAAGCGACGATGCTTGAATCAAAATTGCCGGTTATATCTGTATGCGCAGTTAGAACCGGATGTGGCAAAAGCCAAACATGTAGGAGGATATCCAAAATTCTTAAAGATAAAGGTCGAAGAGTAGCTGTCATCAGACATCCAATGCCTTATGGTGATTTGGTAAAGCAAGAGGTGCAGCGTTTTTCAAACTTTGAGGATCTAGACAAAAATGAATGTACCATCGAAGAGAGGGAGGAATACGCACCGCACATTGCAATGGGTACGGTTGTTTACGCAGGTGTTGACTATGAGAAAATCTTAAGACAAGCTGAAAAGGAAGCTGATGTTATCGTATGGGACGGTGGAAATAACGATGTTTCGTTTTACAAGCCAGATATCCACATAGTAGTTGTAGATCCACATAGAGCTGGACATGAACTATCTTATCACCCAGGTGAAGCGAATCTCAGGATGGCAGATGTGATCGTTATCAATAAGATGGGGACAGCTCAAACTGAAGACATTGAAATTCTTAAAAAGAATATAGAGAATGTGAATCCCCACGCTGTTGTGATCAAAGCAAACTCCTTAATAAATGTAGATAAGTTAGATATGATCAAAGGAAAAAAGGTATTGGTCGTTGAAGATGGTCCGACCTTGACACACGGCGGAATGCGATACGGTGCAGGTGTGATAGCTGCTGAAAAATTCGCAGGCGAGATAGTCGATCCAAAGCCCTATGCAGTTGGTTCAATTAAGAATGTGTTCAAAAAATATCCACATATTGAGAATCTGCTGCCTGCAATGGGTTACGATCAAGAGCAAGTAAAAGAGTTGGAAGAAACGATCAATGCTGTAAATTGCGATACAGTACTATCAGCTACACCAATTAACTTGAATAGAATAATAAATGTCAATAAACCGATAATTAGAGTTGCATATGAGTTAGAAGAGATAGGGAAGCCCGATTTAGAGGATGTTCTGAAGGATTATTGATGGAGTCAATGCCATAAATTTATTATATCCTATCGTGAATAACACTGTAACATAGATGAAATGCGGGGGTAGCCAAGCCTGGCCAATGAACTAAAAACCAAGGAAAAGTTCGGTCAACGGCGCAGGACTTAAGCAATCTTCCTTAGAGCGCAGGAAAATTTAAGAGATTCTGTCTCGCAGGAGTCCGCGTGTTCAAATCGCGCCCCCCGCACTTTTTTCGACAGTTTTAAGTAGTGTTCTGTATATTTAGTGGCGTGATTCAATGATAAAGCCACTTCAGATACTCAACCAGAACATCAACAACCAAGTACTGGTGGAACTCAGAGGAGGACGTGGGTACAGAGGGATACTCGACGGTTATGATCCTCATATGAACCTTGTACTAAGGAATGCAGAGGAGATCATGGGAAACGAGACTAAGAGAAAGATAGATATCGCGATTGTGCGCGGCGACAATGTTATTTACATATCGCCGTAAATTTATAATTTGGAGGATATATGAGTAAAGGTACACCATCTAGTCAAGGAGGGAAAAAAACTCATATTCGTTGCAGAAGATGCGGTCGTCATGCTTACCATGCTAGGAGAAAAGTATGTGCTGCATGTGGCTTTGGTCGTAGTAAGAGATTGAGAACCTATAATTGGGCAAAGGAGCATTGATGAATGTCCAAATCGGATGGAAGTATTCCGCTAAACAAGAATATTAAAGAACCTGTTTTTTTAGATAATAAACCCAAGGATGGATGCGGCATCGTTGGAGTAATCTCTAAAGAATCTGTTGCGTATGATATTCGATATAGTTTACGAGTTCTGCAGCATAGAGGTCAAGAATCAGCCGGAATAGCAGTTTTTAATAAAGGGATCAAATGTTGTAAAGGCATGGGTTTAGTGTATGAAGCAATAAGCAAGGAGCAAATGAATGAACTCGAAGGCAATGTAGGGATAGGACATGTGAGGTATTCTACCGCTGGAAGTTCAACTTTTGAAAATTCTCAACCTGTGGTCGTAAAAACTGACGTTGGTGAGATCGCACTTGCGCATAATGGTGAAATAGTAAATGCGGATGCATTGAGAAAGGGTCTGCAAAAAAAAGGTTGGGCATTTGCTACAACTACAGATTCAGAAATTATTATCAGGCTTCTTGCAAACGAAATCAGCACTACAGGAGATGTGATTAAAGCAATAAAGAGTCTGATGGGTAAGTTGGTCGGAAGTTATTCTCTCGTCGTGCTTATTGAAGACAGATTGGTCGCTGTTCGAGATTCTTTTGCATTCAAACCGCTGTGCATAGGCAAATTCAAAAACGGATATATGGTAAGTTCTGAGAGCGTTGTGTTCGATACATTAGGCGGTACATTTATGCGAGATCTAAAACCAGGTGAAATCGTTGAGTTGATGGGTGATTCCATTAGATCGACAATGACTTCATCTCCTAAGAACCATGCACACTGTATGTTCGAATGGGTGTATTTTGCAAGACCTGACAGCGTTATAGAAGGAAGATTGGTCTATGACGTAAGAAGAGAAATAGGGAAAACATTGGCAAAGGAGCATCCAGTAGATGCAGATGTCGTTATTCCTGTACCTGATTCTGGGAGAGCGCATGCTTTAGGTTATTATGAAGGTTCAGGCATACCATACGGTGAAGGTCTAATGAAGAACAGGTATATCGAAAGAACTTTTATTATGCCGCAGCAGGAAGATAGAGAGATGAGTGTTGTCCTTAAACTCAATCCAATACAGCCTGTCGTTGATGGTAAACGTGTGGTGCTTGCAGATGACAGCATTGTGAGGGGAACAACGATGCGGAAGATCGTTCAGCTTTTAAGAAATGCTGGCGCCAAAGAAGTTCATGTTAGGATAGGTTCACCACCGATAAGAGCACCCTGTTATTTTGGCATCGACATGAAGACCAGAGATCAATTTGCAGCAACTGATCGAACCGTAGAGCAAATTGCAGAGTTGATCACTGCCGATACTTTAGGTTACATAAGTTTAGAAGGGTTGATCAAAGCTATCGGGCGCCCATCAAAAGATCTGTGCCTTGGCTGTCTCACAGGAGAGTACCCAATTAGAATTCCTGGTGAGAAAGTACGTTTTCAAAAACAGATCGATGTTTTTTGATCCGACCGCAAAAATTAATTAGCATATCATATTTACGCGTATCAGAGGGCCGGTAGATCAGTTGGAAGATCGCTACCTTGGCATGGTAGAGGCCCGGGGTTCAAATCCCCGTCGGTCCACTTTGATGCGCAAGTGGTAAGTTTTTATAGTGTAAGATATATTCACTCGAAGTGAAATGGGCTCATGGCCTAGTTGGATTGAGGAATTGTGAACCAATTCCGAGATAAGACGAGGACACATGTAAAAGCAACAATGGGCTCGTGGCCTAGTCTGGATATGGCACTAGCCTTCTAAGCTAGTGATCCCGGGTTCGAATAGCCTTTCTTTGCCTGGCAACACTGCCCTAAATGGGCTGTGCCTTGTTTTCGCAAGGAGAATCCCAAGGGAAAGAGACCAGGTATTGGCTGCGAAAATCCCGGCGAGCTCGTTGCGTGAGAAACATCGTGAAACATCAAATAATAGCAATGATATAACCCAAATATGAGGAGTTAAAATGAAGAGAAGCTCAAGAGTATGGAAAAAAAAAGGAAAACAGCGCTGGAAATGGAGAAAGAAGAAGATGCGAGAGAGGAAGAGAGCGCAGAAGATGCGAAAGAAGTAGGTCTTGAGCTCAGCGTATAAAAGGGGGTATGGGGTAACACGGCATCCTTGCTGGCTCCAGTTATAGGGATGATAAACAGCAGGTTTACTGACCAGTTAAGTTAAATAATTGGGTAAATGATGATTAACTGGAGCGATGACCTGTAATTTCGGTAAAGACACAGTCTTTACAGAAGAAACCAGCTGATCTGGGTTCAAATCCCAGTGCCCCCATCCTTTTTCAATTATTTTATGATAGATATTATCAAAAAAGCAATGATCTGTATAGAACACCGAAAACTTTATTTGCTTTTAAATCAAGAAATTATTTGCTATCGGGGGAGTAAGAAATTCAGAGCAGATGCGCTTTATAGAGAAAGAAGGGAGGGGCGGTCATCTGCTCTTCTCTCGATAGCATCTACGCAAGAGTTGTGGGGAATTGAGACAAAACAATGAGTAAAAGCTTTTTACAAGAAACCACATTCTTTTTCTATTACCTATCCTATTCTCTTTTGATGAACAGGAGAAGTATTGAGGATAAGGTAATCAAACGCGCAACCCCCTCCTTAAAAGAGAAAGAAGAAATCAGAAAGATCGTAGATGAGTTAAAAGAAAAAGTCAATGAAATTGCATTAAAATTTAATTTGGATGTAGAGCCCTTATT
>JAUWGG010000047.1 GCA_030606525.1 Methanobacteriota archaeon
GGGTCATCCGCCAAATTTAAAAAGACCACAGCTTTTTTTAATGCACCAGTCCTTTCAAAATCCTGCATGAAATACTGAGCTTCCTCATTCGTTATGCCCATGGCTGCGAAGACGACTGCAAATTCCTCTTCTTCACCCAGCACTTTTGCTTGCCTTGATATCTGCAGTGCGATATCGTTATGCGGTAATCCGGAGCCTGAGAAAAGAGGTAACTTCTGCCCCCTCACCAGTGTAAGCATACCATCTATCGTGGATATTCCAGTTTGTATGAATTCACTTGGTATTTCCCTTGCACAAGGATTGATCGCCGCGCCGCTGATATCTAACCGTTTTTCTGGTATTATCGGTGGTCCACCATCCAGAGGATCTGCTGATCCGGATAGTATCCTTCCAAGCATATCCTTTGATACAGATAATTTGACTGTTTCACCCAAAAATTTTATCATTGAATCTTTATTTATACCAGCTGTACCTTCAAATACCTGAATGACAACAACTTTTTTTGATGTGTCCAATACTTGGCCTCTTTTTATTGTTCCATCTGCCAACATAATATGGACCATCTCACCATAACCGACCGGTTCAGTCTTTTCCACGAAGACCAATGGACCGCTGATCTCTGAAATGGTCCTATATTCCTTAACCAACTATATCACATCCTTGAAATCTTCTTCCATGACCTGCAAGGTTTTATCCAATTCATTGTCAAAATCCTTTTCAAATTTTACTCTTGCTAATAGATCCCTCGATTTAACTGAAATTATTTTCTCAACAGACATCTCGGTCTTTAAGGCTTTGTCAGCGTAAGAAGCAAAGGTTCTTATTGCCTTCAATAATTTGTACTGCTTGTCCATTGAACAGTAGGTATCGACCTCGTGATAAGCGTTCTGCTGTAAGAAGAATTCCCTGATCATCCTAGCCATCTCTAATGTTAGCTGCTCATCCTCGGGTAAAGCGTCTGAACCAACTAATTGAACGATCTCCTGCAACTTCGCTTCTTTTTGCAGAATTTTCATAGACCATTCCTTTAACGATGAGAAATCGGCCCCAATATTATCATCGAGCCATTTCTTCAATACTGAGCTGTATAAACTATAACTCGTTAACCAATTGATCGCTGGGAAATGCCTTCTTTGCGCTAACGGCGTATCCAAAGCCCAAAAGACCTTCGCTATTCTCAATGTATTCTGAGTTACAGGCTCAGAGAAATCACCACCAGGAGGGCTAACTGCTCCAATAACAGTGATCGAACCTTTCTCGCCATTCAACGTGCTTACTCTTCCTGCCCTTTCGTAGAAAGCCGATAATTTAGCTGCCAAATAGGCTGGAAAGCCCTCCTCACCAGGCATTTCTTCCAATCTCGATGAGATTTCCCTCATAGCCTCAGCCCACCTCGATGTGGAATCTGCCATCAAAGAAACATCGTACCCCATATCCCTGTAATACTCGGCAATGGTGATGCCCGTGTAAACAGATGCTTCTCTTGCCGCAACTGGCATGTTCGATGTGTTTGCTATGAGAATTGAGCGCTCCATTAACGGTCTACCAGTCCATGGATCTTCAAGTTTTGGAAATTCTGTTAGAACTTCACACATCTCATTGCCTCTTTCCCCACAACCCACATAAACTATGATCTTTGCATCACTCCATTTAGATAGTTGATGCTGGCAAACCGTTTTCCCTGTACCGAATCCACCAGGAATGACAGCAGTTCCTCCCTTTGCGACTGGGAACAACGTGTCAAGGATCCTTTGTCCCGTTATTAATGGCTCATTAGGCATCAATTTCTTTTTAAATGGTCGGGGGACACGAACAGGCCATTTTTGCATCATCGTGATCTCAGCGCCATCTTCCAATATGCATATTGGTTCATCGATCGTGAATTCTCCTTCGTATATTTCTTTCACCACACCGGATGTTTTAGGCGGCATCATGATCTTGTGTTCCACATTTTGCATTTCTTGGGTCGTTCCTATGACCGCGCCACCATCAACCTTATCTCCTCTTTTCACCGTTGGTTTGAATTCCCATTTCTTTTTTCTATCCAACGCTGGTGCAAAAACACCTCGTTCAATGAAATCTCCTCTTTTCTCTTTTATCACTGGTAATGGTCTTTGTATGCCATCGTAAATGCTCGTAAGTAAACCCGGTCCAAGTTCGACTGTTAAAGGTTCGCCAGTATTTATCACCGGGTCTCCCGGTTTTACACCTGATGTGTCTTCATAAACCTGAATGATGAGCTGTTCTCCTTTTATACCGATAACCTCTCCGATCAATTTCTGATGACCGATCTGAATGAGGTCGTATATTCTTGGTCTTATTCCTTTTCCGCTTACATCAATTGCACCGATGGCAGTAGCTACAGGACCGGCTATTCTGTAAACCTCTCCTATCACAGCGTCTTTTACTTCTTCCATAGATCAACACCCATTGCCCTTCTTACTTTATCCCTTAACTCTGTTTCTTCTTTCTCCCCGATTGTAACAAGAACCGGCTCAACACTCCCTCTCAATCTTTTTCTTAACAAAGGGGAAAGGTCTTTAACATTATCACTATGCATGACTAAGATGCCTACATCCCTATCATCCAGCACTTCCTTCACTGTTGGTTCTATTTCTTCTTTGCTCGCCCCATAAGCTTTTCTAATGCCTGTCAGTCTAAATCCGAGAACAAAATCTTCACTGCCAATAACACCTATCTCCATTAGATCACCAGCAACTTTTTTATAATTTCATTGCTCAATCCACTCTCCTTTCCTCGAGCGATGATCCGTATATTATCGACCTCGTTTTTCTTTGCAAGAATGTAATGTACGACAGGTAAAATCGATAGAGGATACAAATGAGAGAATTTATCCGCATCTCGCAACAGATATTTCTCCAATGCCCTTATCACCTCATTCAACGATCTTGTTCGTTCTATCCCTTCAATTGCACTTTCTATAGTATTATAAAAACTATAACTTTTAAGTTCTGAGATCAGTCGACTGAAAGGCATCGAAGCTAAATTTTTTAATTCGTGTTTGGTTAATTCTAATCCACCTTCGATCAGTAAATTCATTATGTCTCCTTCCCATGCCTCAAATTTTAATTTCAATAAGGTGTTTAGATTTACCGTATCTATCTCCTTTCTAACGAATCTTAGAAAGAGCTTGTTCGCTCGTGAATCAGGTTCTATAAATTCCAGTAAAAATGTATAATATGCTTTATCCAGATTGTTTTCAAAAGGCATCAGTGTCGTTATTTCTTCAATTTGCTTCCTCGCAGCCATTAATGGTTTGTAATACATTGTTCCTTTTAACCCTTCAATTATCTCATCTATGGTTTTTAAATCGATGAGTCTTTCAAGAAATTGCTGTTTTAGTACACCAGCAGGGACGATATCCTCAAGGATCTCTTCTTTTTTTGCTTGGTGGAACTTACCCCTCAAAATCGTTTTTATATTCCATATATCGAATCTCCGCAAATATTGAGAGATCAGCTCTTTTAATTCGCCCTTGGAAAAGTCGATGATCTGTTCGAACATACCCGCGAGATTCTTATATGTTGCCATCTCAACTAGATCAACACCAGAATAAATCCTTGCTAATTCGTCTATTTCCTTCTTATATTGAGTTTCTCCAATAAACCTTGATATTTGAGGTATGTCCATAAGTGCAAGTTTTGCATACTCTTCCTTCTTTAGCAAGAATGGTTTTTTCGCTTTTACTCGCGTGCAAGCATAAGCATAATTGCCTCTTTTTTTCGAGAACATTTCACCTCCGTTTTACATGAATAATATGCGCGAGATTTCCTCCAGTGAATTTTTCCATATCTCATTCAATATGATTTCAGTTCTATAATCTAATCTTATAGTTTTATCTTCCTTCTCAATTAATATCCCGCCAGTGCATTCAATTCCCTCGCTGAACTTCAGATTTGTCACTGTTTTAACAAAATCAGCATCTTCTTTGTTGGCATAGATGCAGCCCTTTGCAATATCCTTTGTTCCGCTGACTATGAGCGCTTTTAACATCTTCTCCCTTTTTTTTCTTGGCAGCTCAGTCAATCGTTTTAATGCAGCATTGTGCACTTTATCCAGCAGCTCTTCCTTTACATTGAATATGATCTTTTTTGCCTCTAATTCTGCGAAAGATAATTCCTGCTGTCTGTTTTTTTGTATTTCATAATTTGCTTCTTTTTCCTTTTCTTCCCTAATTTTTCTTGCTTTTTCCTCTGCTTCGCTGATTATGGTCTGAGCTTCTTTTTCCCCTTCTTTTATGATAATCAAGTTCTCCTTTTTTATTTTCCTAAGGACTTCCGTAGTAGCTTTTTCTATTTCCATGTTCACCATAACCAGTGTTCTGATTTTTTGTTTATTTTACATCTTACCCATTAGCAGGAATGCAATAGCAAACCCAAAGAGCACAATAGTTTCAGGTATAACCAACATCACTAATCCTTTTCCGAATAGTGCTTCGTTCTCAGCAATTGCTCCTATTGCAGATGAACCTATCTCTTTTTGCGCCCATCCTGTGGCAAGTCCTGCAAGCCCTACTGCCAATCCTGCGCCTATTCCCAGCAACCCTGTACCTACATCAACCATCTTTCTACCTCCTGTTCATTATTTATATTTATCTTCACACCATCCATCTCCTTCATGTCCTCGTGTACCTCCTCACATATCCAAAGGGTTTGAATTTTGTTCCCCCTCCTTCATAGAATTTGAGGAAGAATTCTACATAATTTAGCCTAAGAGCTTGAATGCCTGCGGACATCGTTCCTAATAGAAATATCAATGCATGCATCATAACCAACATCAATCCACCAATTATGATAAATATTATATCACCCCCCACAATCATAGGTAAGAACATAGTGTTGAATGCCAGAGCTGTAGCTCCTTTTGCAACACCTACAGCAGCTAACCTCATATACGACGCCATGTTTCCTACCACGCCCAATATTTCCATTGCAGCTAACGCTCCTTCAAACACGATGAGCATTATGAACCCTATTACAAGGAAATAAAGAGAGAAAATAGGTACCCTCAAACCTGCAGCATCCATGCTATTTTTTTGAATTGAAAAAAGAATGTTCGTGCATACCCAACCTCCAACCTGCGTTCCTTCAGCCATTAACATCAATAGAAGGAAAATCGCAAATAGAACGAAGATCCAACCTATTTTTGCAATTGCATGCTTTAGGTTGCGCCTTACATTGTTGAAAAAACCTATGATAAATCCTAATCCTAAATGCACAAAAGCGGCCACTATAGAGATCACAAGAAGCTCGATAACACCTTCAATTTCCAATTTATGGATCATTGGATGGTGAGGTAGATGGAAACCAAATGCCTCGCTGAATACAACTGCTCCGAAAATGCAGGCGAAAATTCCACCGATAAGCAAGGGATTACCCACCCCTCGGCCGCCTATACCGAATATATATTTTTTTCTAAGATATAATCCCAGAACTATTATTAATATACCATATCCTAGATCACCTATGATGAACCCAAAAAATATCGAAAAGAAGATAGAAAGTATGAACGTAGGATCTACTTCTGTATACTTAGGTGTAGAAAATAAATTTGTCAGAAATTCAAATGATTTTACCGGTTTTGGATTATTTAATATCACTGGTTTTTCGTCATCCTCCTCTAATTTTTCAACTGAGATGGATTCATGCACTTCCCTTAATATTTTTTCAACTTCGTCGAATCTTTTTGTTGGTACAAAGCAATCGATTATGAAGAAATGATCTGTTGCAACAAATCGTAAAGGTGCCTCAGCTTTCTCAACCTCAATAGACAATAGCTCCTCGCTTGCAAGCATAAACGACGCATATTTCGATTTTATATCTTTAAGCTTCTTTTCTTCTTTTTCGTTCTCTCCTTCAAGTTTCTTTTTTATCGTGAGTAAAATTTTTATAAAGGTCGTGGATTTTATCATATCTCCGCTGAACTCGTCAAAGTCCATTATCTCTTCTATTTTTTCCTCAAGTTCGTCTGAAACGAGTAAAGGAGCGAGTTTTCGCATATCATATTCCTTATATTCTTCTCCAACTTCGTTCATCAAAGGTTGAATTTGTTCTAGGATTCGGTCTATATTTTCTATTTTTTTCTTAATTGCTCCTTTTTTTTCAACAGTGTTATTTACTCTTTGCTTCAATTCATCCAATTCCATATCCATCCTTTCAAATAACCTTTTACTCTCAAATTTTTCACTTATACCTACATCGCATATTCCCAATAGATTAGAAATCGACCTTATTTTAAGCAGCTTTTCTGATGCTGAAGCAGCTCTTTTCAATGGATGACCTATCTTGAACTCAGCTCGCTCTTCAGTAAAATCATTTATGTGGATTGCACTTAATTTATGCAGTGCTTCGATTGCTGCTTCTAAATGCTCCTTGGAACCAACTATTGCTGCTCGCATCATTTTCTTTGGTTTCAACATTTTTAACCCCTGATATCTTTCATTTTCGCCTGAGTTCTATTTTTCCAATACATATCTCTCAAATTTCTCTACTAGATAGTCAACAACTCTTTCAACTTGCATATCAGCATTTTTTTTCAAATGGTCTGCTTCTTTCGATCCGTCTTCAATGATCTTTTCCCTCTCTATTCTAATTTCTTCTCCTGCTTTCTCAACTATGTCTTCATAAAAATTCTTCGTACTGATTTGAGCGGTCTTTATCAATTGATCTGCTTCCTTATCAGCATTTTCAATGATCCTGTCTTTTTCTTTCAGTGCTTCTTCTTTCATCAACTTCATTTTTTGTTCAGCACCTCTAATTTCCAACAGGATTTCAACCATTCTCATGGCATCTCCGCCCTAAATAACATCATGATATATATATTCTATTATCAAAGATCAAAAGAACTATAAAAACTAAACTGTGCTGCCAATCAAGATCACTACTAATGCACACATAAAAGCGGTGAACCCACCGATGATAAGCATCTTGATCCCGTAGCGCAGAATATTTTCCTCAGAAACCTTTGCTAGATACATTCCTAGAACAAAAAGGATAGAAAGAGTTGCAGCAATGGAGGAATAAAAGGCCATAGAAAGAGAAACTAAACCTAGATTAGCTGCAATGTAGGGTGAAATTACACACATCGCTGCAATCGCTGGACTCACACCATCCACTATCGCAATGAACACAGATGCAAAATCCGAGGCTTCTTGATGGATCGTGTTATCCATTTTCTTCAACATAGATTTCTCCAGCAATTTCAATTCCCTATTTCTTTCAGCCTTTTCCGTC
>JAUWGG010000188.1 GCA_030606525.1 Methanobacteriota archaeon
CGATTTTTTTTTCTTTTAATAAATTGAACATTTCTACCACGAAGGAATCTCGAATCTCCATTCGATGATGTCACCATCATTCACTTTCTGCCTATCAGCAGCAACAGGTCCGAGCTCGTCATTGACATAATACTGCCACCATCTCTGGTCTTCATCATCTATACCTGGAATATCTGTTCCATGTTGTACACCAGCTATCTCGTTTATGAAGATACCCATACCTGAGTAATATTTCGTGTCGATGGAAAAGCCGCCTTCATCTGCTGCTTCAATTAGAAAACCATAGACCGTATTGTTCTCGGTTGTTATATGCTCAAAAGTCAACGAGGTTTCATTACCAAAGTTAATGATAACCGTTGCTGTTGTCTCTTCTTTCTCCACAACTGTTAAAAAATTATAGGCAGATATCGCTCCCAACACAGCTATGATAGCTATAAGAATAACGATCACAGCAGTCAAATTCTTTGATTTATTTTCCATTATTTTACCCCCAATAGCATGTTGGATATATCATCCAACTACGAGATAATGGTCGTATGCGCAAAACCCTATATCTAAGTTTCGGTGATAAGAGCGAAGGCAGCTGCCAATGCTCCATCTTCAGCTTTTTCCCTTGAATCTGCAGTGCCAATGATTATGACATCTTCATCCTTTAGATCGAAAAGCTCGCGCAGGCTTTTCTCGATTTTCGGATATTTAGTTTTAATATTGAGTCCTCTGGGAATGACCAAATTTTTATCTTTACAGATTATGGTCGTCGCTCCCTTAGCTCCTACTTTTATCGCTTCATCCCTCTGCTCCAGACCCTCTTTGATCTTGTGCGCAGCATTCTTTACATGAACAGCGATGTCGCAACTACCTATTGTCATCTCATTGGCATCTATATCAACCATTTTTATTGGATAAGCCCTTAATTCCTCTTCTCCTTTAGAAGATAATGAAATGCCATTTTGCGTGATATTTACCAATTTATCACGTCGTAAAACAGCTAAGATCGTTCTAATGCTGCCCTCACCGATACCCACCTTCTCAGCCAGTTTCTTTCTTCCAATTCTTTTCTCCTGAGAAAGAATATTCAATATCTTGAAGAGATGAAAATCTGAAAATCGTGGTGAAGGTCCAAATTTCGATGGGATATAAGAATGCATAAGAACCAATTTAAAAGACGGTAAGCTCGCCATTGACGACCATATCTGTTATTTTAGTGATGTTTGAAAGCCAATCATCTATGATCGCTTCTGCTTCTTTTTTTATTCCGCTTATCTTCGCTCCTTCTGCCATTATCAATTGGGCTGTGGCGATCTGTGGTTGATCTATAGGTGCCCCTATTTGAGAGAGCAAGCGCACCCAAGCTTCCTTAACATCTCCTTTACCAGCTTCAGCTATCTCTTCAGCTATTATTCTAGCCAAAAGATTGTACATCTTACCTACATGCGTAACAGGGTTCTTCCCAGCAGATGCTTCCATGCTCATTGGTCTGTATGGTGTTATCAACCCATTGCACCTGTTCCCACGACCAACTGACCCATCATCACCATTCTCCATCGATAGGCCTGTTACGGTCAAATAAAAAATTCCATTATCATGATCATCAGCAGTGTTCACATCAACATTCACTTTTCTATCTGTATATTTCAAGGCAGTATCAAGAACCTTATTTCTCAATTCATCGATCACATTTTCGTAATGAGTTCTATCAGGGATATAACGATCTACCATGGCTGCAGCAACAGTTAAATGGATCTTATCAACTTGTCGATAGGCCATGACCTTCACGTCTTCCCCCACCTCAGGCAAGATTTTTTTAAGCGGACCGTTTATGAACTTCTCAGTTTCAAGGGTGATCTTCTCTGTTTCGCTGTATGGTGCAACACCAACACCGAAGGATGTGTCGTTAGCAAGCATTTTCTTCGTTTCATATAATTCCCGTAGATCAACAGAGCCTTTGCCTATGCGGCAGTCGAGCATAACATCTGCGTCAATGTCTAAATGAGAACAATATTTCTCCAAATATCTTTTAGCAGCTTTTATTGCCACAGATCTATATGGTAATCGTTCATTTCCCACTCTAACTGTTGCTCTCCCAACCAATAGAATGTAGGTAGGTTCCAATATCACACCGCCGCCGAACATGGGTGCAGACTGGCCTCCAACTATCTGCGCTTCATCTGTGTTATGGTGAAGAATTCGATCAAATCTCTTCAAGTACATCTTGCACAATGCTCTGCTGACCGACTCTGCTAACCCATCAGCTAAACTATCTGGATGCCCGATACCTTTTCTTTCTACTATCTCAATATCAAGCTGCTCTATGGGTGTCTGATTGAGCTGTTCAACAACGATATTTCTAAACACTAAATCACCATCAGCGGG
>JAUWGG010000057.1 GCA_030606525.1 Methanobacteriota archaeon
TATTGTACCTATATCAAAGGTTGCAGTGGCATTCAATCCATTCTCATCACCTTCTAACCATACTGTTATTACTTCTCCAGATGTTAAATTTCTATTTACTGCATCATGAGTTACCTCATATATCACTGGTTGTATTGTATCGATTTCCACCTTCAAGTCTGCATCCTTCGATGATGTCCATGATCCATCATTGAGATAAACTGTGATTATGTGTTTTCCATCATCGCCATCTATAACAGTATATGTTTCCACATAAGTACCAGGTATCTCAGTTTCATTCATTTGCAGGTTTTGTGCATGCGGTAATAAACCAACATCAAATGTTGCTGTACAGCTACCTTCACCTATCAATGTAACAGTTAGCACATCATCTATCGTAAGAATTTTAGTTGCATCGTGGGTGACATTATCTATTGCTGGTGGCATTGTATCGAATCTCACATCAGGTGGTGCATCCTTACTTGTACGAGGCGTAGCACCATCATCTAAATAGCCAACAACTGTCCATGTCCCGTCATCATCTTCACTGTCCTGCACAGTATACGGCCCTTTATATACTCCAGAACCTGCAGGCATTTCAATCATCTGTTTGTCTTCTGCCAGAAGTGTCCTGGGGATTGTGAAATTTATCAAGTTAAAAACTGCATCTAGGTTGGGTTCCCCTTCTAATGTAACGTAAAGGGTTTCTCCTGTTTTAAGGGTACCTTGCGGATTGTAAAAAATATCTGTTATGTCCGGTGAATCCGTGTCAATCACAACATTTGGTGATGCATCTATGCTTGAGTTGGTTAGATCGTCATCAAGATGACCAACAATTGTCCAACCTTCTGGGCTGCTGTCATCTCCCCCTTTCACAGTGTAATTACCTCTGTAAATACCATCATCCGCAACGCCATCATCATGCATACCATCATCATACATTTGTATGCCAAATGCAATTATGCCAACATCGAAACTTGCTTTTTGTCGTCTTTCACCTACTAATGTAACATTAATGATATCGTCGGTTGTGAGGGTTTTATTCACATCATGTGATATGTTCGTTATCTGTGGTGGTACACCACAAACCCACTCCATGATATTTATTGCTAGAACCATGTTATCAGCTTGGTCTATATAATCATTTAAAAACGAATGTTCATCTACAAAACAAGCGGTTCTACCAGGATATTCCGATATTGCAAGCATCGTTGTATTCACATTATCTTTAATAAGCATGGTACAGGAAGAGTTGATCTGTAATTGAGCCATTGGACTCTGAAGATATGCAGATATCACATCTGTGGTTATCTCATGGAATGTAATATTTGCAGTCGTTCCGGATTCACCTCCGTATGACCAATTCATTCCTGTGAATCCTGTCAGACTTGAATAAATGTCGGAGTAATCATCACCTAATACAAGCAGACCTCCTCCTAATGATACGAAATCTTGTATTGCATCGAGAGCAGCGCTCTCATATTGCAACGTCGCTTGTGCAATAACAAAAGCATCGTATCTCCTTAATCTTTGGAGAGTGATATCTTCATAATTTGGTTCAACAATATATCCTATATATTCAATTCTATTCATCCATTCTTCGTATTCACTAATCGGATCTACGTTGTGTGTTTGATCGAAGAGCACCTTAGCGAGAACGGATCTAGCAGTTATATTAGTTGCAAGATCATTGTTCATCAGATATGTTTCAGCTGTCTTTGGCTCAGCGCTTATCCCGATCGTATAATTTTCATATTCCTCTGAGCCTGAAGTCCATTCAAATTCAACTCTTATAGAAGTTCCTCCATCTAACTCTGAAATCGTTGTGTTATCTTTCAATATACCGTTCACTGTGAAATTTACAGATATATTTGTTTCATCGCTCGCACCACTGTTAATTATAACTGCAGTAACCTGTAAAGTTTCATTTAATTCCACATACCTTGGTATTTGAAGGTCTGTAACTCCTATATCACAATCCAATTTTCCTTTCATTAACCAAGGAATTATATTTCTGCTAAATTGTTTATTATCATTGATTTCAAACGATTCATCATCCAACCACTTCCCACCAGCCAATGCTACAATCTTTCCACTTCCATAATGCGAGACAGTCGCTTTCATCGTTGAGTGATCATCATCATATACTACTGCTTGAGCTGGATCTTCTATATTGAAAGAAAGAGCTGATATACCAAGGTTGATTACACTTGTGTTTTCAGTTGTTGGATGTGGATCGATATACGTTGTTTCTTCGCCTCCTTCTGAGTAAGGTCCATCCCAAGTTATACCCGCGTAATCTGTTAGCTCAACATATGTGGCATCATCATCAATGGCGAGTAAACCACCACCATTATTTACAAATGATTCGATATCCTTTTGTTCCACATTAGTGAATTCCGCTGAAGCAGAGCTTGATATGAGGATATCATAATCACTGAGGAGACTATAGCTCAATGTGGCCGATGTGCGCTCTACCCAATAACCTTGAGACATTACATCATCATAGAAATCCTCGTGATGATCATCATTGATATGCCCTTCATCTATGATCACATCTCCTTTTGGAGTGAACACGGTTACATTCGTCTCTAATTTATTGTTCGCTAAGTTGGTCTCCCCTGGGACTTGCTCAGCTTCTATCGCTAAAGTATAGGTATCATCCGAATCAGGCGTCCAAGAAAAAACGATTTCCATTCCTTCATCACTAGGCACATCTTTGGTCTGATTCTCTTCAACTTCTCCGTTGACTATTAAATTAACAACGATACTCGTTTCATCAGCAGTACCGAGGTTATGGAGCGTTGCTTTAATGTCTACCGTCTCATTCGTACGATGATAAATTGGCGCTCTAAGATTATCAATACCAACATCGTGCGCTTCTTCCATTTGACTCAACCAATTAGCTACATTCATACCAAATTGTCTATTATCGCAATAACCAAGATACGGTACGCGGAACCAGTCGTAGTTAACAAGGGCAACAACCCTTCCGCTGTTATGCGTAGCTGTTCCTGCTTGTATGTAATTGTTTTCATTGTCCCACACAATAATCCGTGGACAATTTTTTAGGGAGTGAAAACAGAAACCTCCTGCGTAATATAGTGTATTTGCATGAAAAGTTATTGTGTGATCCGCAATGTAGGTTGTGCTTCCTGCCCCTGGACTTTTATCCCACCACCCTATCCCATAAGGGGCTGTAAGGTTGCCACAATTATCCAAATTCCAATTGCCCACTACCAGGAGTCCACCGCCTTCTCCAACAAATTGCTCGATATCGTTTATCTCGCTGGTAGTATGCGGCGTCTCAGGATTTACAGTAATGAACATATCATGATCTTTGAGGAGATTGTAGGTTATTATTTCAGTCGTATAATTTATCCAATAATCTTGTTCGTTAAGATCTCTGTAGTACTTGCTGTAATCGTTGTTTTCACTATGACCCTCGTCAACCAGTACATATCTTTTAGGATAAAATGCCCTTACCGATTTTGTAATTTCATTGTTTTCCGTTTGGTTCTCCCAATTAACCGGTTTTATTTCAATACCAATGATGTAACTCTCATTCGATGGCGGTGCCCATTCAAAACTCACATTTTGCGATTCTTGGCTAACAAGCACCGATATCGTCGTATTGTCCTCTATTACTCCATTCACAGTAAAATTAACAGTGATAGCCTCTTCAGTCTGCAGTCCAACATTTTCTATCGTAGCATTGACAAAATAAACAATAGAAGGCTCCATACAATCTAAAGTTTCTAATTTCTTAACAGCCATATCATGATCGTCTATCGTTCCAGGTGTTACCAACCAATCCATTACATTTCTTCCGAACTGTTTTGTATCATTACTCTCAAAGGTTATGTCATGGAACCAAAACTTATTTGTTACAGCAACGATTTTTCCAAAATAATACTCAGAAACTACACATTGAATTGTTTCATTATTTTTATCATAGACTACTCCTTTTGCATCTCCGTAAACCAAAAATGAGGTAGTAGGCCAGCCAGAATGAAGTGAACTGATGCCCTCAGTGATTTGATGCTCTCTAATGTATGATGTATCCGTAACTACAAGGGGAGACGGACCATTCCAATCTATCCAAGCATATTCTGTTAGATTGTTGACCACATCTTTTTCTCCACCAATGACCAACAGACCGTGCCCTGTAATTATGAAGTCTTTAATGGCATTTATTTCCGTATCGTTGTAATATCTTGTCGCACCGATTGTTATCATCACATCATGATTTGAAAGGATAGAAGCTGTGATATTCTCAAAAGTGTAATTAATCCAATAACCTTTGAAGATCAGGTCTCCAAAATATCTATTTTGTGCAGCATAACTTTCATGCGCAAAATCAACTAGCAAGTAACCAATTGGATGATATACTCTGATAATTCTGTTTTGACAATTATTTTCAGTGACATTCTCCCACTCAACAGGCTGAACCTCAATACCAACAGTATAGTTATTATCCTCCTCTTGAGACCAATTAAAACTAACATCTGCAGTCTCAGTACTGTTAAGTTTGGGTATTATCGTGTAATCCACTACCACACCGTTCTCCGTAAGGGTCACATTGATATCTTCCTCATCACAGAACCCTCGATTGCGAATTGTTGCATTGATATAGCCATTCATACCTGGCAGCAATCGATTTGGGGCTATGAAATTCGTAACCCAGACATCATGGTCCTCTTCCATTATGAACATTGACCAATCCAGATAATTCTTCAACATTGCTTCACAATCTGCATCTGAAGTCCAGTCTTCGTGTCCATCACCGTTCCAAAACACCGATTTACCACCCTCTTCAAGACTAGTTATCCTATCATATTTCCTATCACCTAAATCAGCAACTGTAGTAATATTTTCTTCTGCTTCTACAGCAGAAATAAAAAAGGATATACCAGTGATTGTATAGTTTATTGGGAATCTCCCATATGGACCGTTAACTATTGGATGTGAACTCTCATTGACAATAAGTACACCCTCCTCACTTACATATTGTTCCACCTCACTCGTCAATCCCAAGATTTCTGCGAGGTAATTATCCACTGCCTTGTTGTTGGGTGAGAGAGCAAACGCACCAGTGACGAGAAGTGAACCATTATTCCGTGAATATGACATCAACGCTTCATGCTCATCTGCGGAAATAAATCGAACTGTTTTATGGAAAAATATCGTTTGATACTGGAATAACAGATAAACGTCTTCCGTATGTAGATACTCTCTATTATCAATGTATGTATCATAGACCAGATCTAAATCATCTAAAAGATATCTAATGGATTTTAATTCATTATTGTCGGAAATGAGTGCTACTTTACCAACAACCGGACTTGTTGCTACCATGCAATCCTTCGTCATGAGATTATTTGTAGTGATCTCTTCTTCACCGATTTGTTGAACACGAATACCTATTGTGTAAATCGCCTCTGCGGACGGTACATCCCAAGTGAACTCCACATCGTATGATTCCCTTTTCTGGAAAGTTTGTGTTCTTGTATCGCTGCCCAATACTTCCCAACCTCCACTCGTATCATTCTGAACGAGTTCAACAACGATATTTTCCAATTCGTTGTACTCACCCCGATTCCATATCGTTGCATTAACAGACTGATCTTTATCAGGAAGTGAGAAACCAGGTGAATTCAAGTCATTAACCGTAAGATCATGGTCTTGTTTACCAAAGGTGTGCAAATCCAAGAAGTTCTTAGACATGTTCTGAAAATCTAGGTCATTATACCAATCTATAGCACCATCCCCGTTCCAATAGGTTATATTCCCTCCAGAATCTATATCGGTAGAGATTATCATGTCATTGCCATCGCTGAGTTCAGCAATGGTCTTAGCACCAGCAGAGGTATTCGCCTCTGCTTCGTTGTGGTCTTGATCTACTGGCAAGTATGTTGTGCTATCTGCTGCATATTGATGATATAATCCATCCATCATTGGATGAGTGTCATCCTCAACCGTAAAGGTAGCATTAGTTGGTCCAACCCCATATGATGTTGATCTAACAAGATCCATCATTCTGGTCTCGGTGCATAGTGAATCATAACCAGTGACAAGTAATGTTCCACCTAATTCTATATACGCTTCAAGAACATCGTACTCATTAGAATACATGTAACTATCTGTCCAATATATTATCGTTTGATAATCTACGAGCAGAGACAAATTCTCAGTGTACTTGTTTTCAATATTATCACTCAAAGCATCATAAGGTATGTTCATGTTCCATACAACATGTTTAAAACGCTGCATTTCAGCACCATCGGAGATGAGTCCAACCTTTCCAGTAAATGGACCGGAAGTAACCACCAAATCTGATTCTTCTAGGTTGTTATCAAAGGCTGTTTCATTCTCTACTGCCTCAACCGAAATACCTACTCTATACTTTCCTTCCTCGTTCGTATTCCACCAGAAATATACGGGCTCATAAGCACTGCTGGGTAGGTAATCGATAATGGTTGAATTCACCGATTTTCCATCTACCATAAGATCCACGATTAAGTTTCCCTCATCACAAACACCAATATTCTTTATATCTGCGCTGATATTTGCATACTCATTTGGTCTTACCCACAAAGGAGCATTGAACTCCTTCACTGCAATATCATGCATTTCACCAGTACCCTGACTTTGTAATACAGTTGAGAGACCTGTGAAAACCATCAG
>JAUWGG010000174.1 GCA_030606525.1 Methanobacteriota archaeon
GATCATTTCACCAGAAGGATTAAGAATTGAAGGAGTTTTGAAAGAGGAAAAAGAACCAATGGTATGGGGTGTAGGAAGCACTGATGAAGCTAGAGAGCAATTAAAGAAATGCGGGATAGAACAACTGGAGGCAGGCATGATAGCTGGTGTTGCCGGTGTTTTATTAAATGAAGGGAGATGGCGCAGTTTCGATATTATAAGTTTGCTTGTGGAAGCCAGACCAAACATACCTGATGCAAGAGCTGCAGCAAAATTGATCGAAGCAATCGATAAATTACTTCCTGATGTCAAGATCGAGATCAAACCTTTATATGAAAAAGCTGGGAATATCGAAGGTCATTTAAAGAAACTAAGGGAACAGGCTGAACCAGCTATGCAAGAACCACTACCTGGGATGTATGGATGATCTTCCACTGCTTATTATCTTGTTTTAATGGACGGTGAGAATATGAAGCTCCAAAAGATGGAATCTAGAACCACGATCCAGTGGATAGATGATTTGAAATTCAAAGCAGAATTCGATCTACCAGATGTTGATGAGTTGATCATGGACGAACCAGTGGAGATCGGCGGACATGGAAAAGGACCGAATGCTGAAAGGTTGATATCAGCTGCTATAGGAGACTGCTTGTGTGCAAGCTTACTATTTTGTCTGAAGAAATCAGGAGTTACTGTGAAAAGTATGAAGGCAATAGTCAACGCTACAGTTGAGAGAAATGATGAAGATCTGCTCAGACTGCGAAAGATTGATGTGAAAATTCAACCTATTGTAGGTGAGCGTAAAGACATCAATAAAATAGAGCGCTGTCAAAACATCTTTGAGAAATACTGCATTGCAACTGAAAGTCTTAAGAAAGGAATCGAGATCAATGTGGAGGTTGTGCCGAAGGTTGAGGAATAAAGTAATGGCCATTAACACCGCAAAGTTTAAGTCTTTATATGTAGATTAAAATATGGTGAGATGGTAGGGGGAAAAGCATGAGGAAAAAGCTGTTAGTAATAGGAGTAGTAGTGATAGCACTGCTCGGTTTTTCAGGCATAGTATCCAGCAGTGTATACATGCAGTATTGGGATACAATGAATAGTAAAGGCTGGATATTCTATGGTGGATTAGTACCTGGCTATACTTTCTATGGTAAATATCACTACAATGACCACATGGTCTGGAAAGAATTTAATGGAGAGATTTATATGCCAACCCACGAGAATTGGCACATAAACTATGACACTAAGTGTTTAGATGGAAACAAACCAATCACAATAGTGCATTATAATTTCATGTATCAATTAGATTATACACCAACAAAATATAAAAGATTCTGGATGGGATATTTCCATGCTGTAGATCCCAAGGCGAGTGACCTAGCGTATTATCCGGATGGAAGACAAGCAGTATTCTATTACTCAGGTCTAACACCATCTATAACAAAATACATGAACCATGTATATGGAGAACCACCATATGGACCACCTGGTGGAGGAAAATACCCAACGATAGAAGACACCACAACATTAATTGATTTCATCTTTAATAATCTCGATTTTACTCTTATACCACTGATAGATCGCATTGATCTTTATGACATAGACGGAAATGTATTGACGATCAATATTAGCTTGTTAACGCAACAATAACACCAGTAGTGACAATTCCAATATAAGAAAGGATTGGAAAAATTCTTTTTAAATCATATAACTATCAAATGGTCATCGCAGTTACCAAAAACTATAATTACAAAAACAATATTACATTCGGTGGTCAAAATGGGAACTGGTTTTTCACATCTGTTTTCGGAAAGAGCCAAGAGTATGAAAGCTTCAGAGATACGTGAACTTCTTAAATTGACACAGCGCTCAGAGATCATTTCTTTCGCAGGAGGTTTACCAAGTCCAAAGGCTTTCCCGATCGAAGAGGTAAAGAAGATATGTGAAGATGTTTTACAAAAAAGTGGGAAAGTAGCGCTTCAATATGGCGCAACCGAAGGAGTTACTAGTTTAAGAAAAGCAATCGCAAATAGGATGATAAAAAGGGGCATAGATTGCAACTTTGAGAATGTGTTGATCACAAGTGGTTCGCAGCAGGGTTTGGACCTTATAAGCAAGATCTTCTTGGATCCCAGAGATACCATCATCGTAGGCGCTCCAACTTATCTAGGCGGTACCAGTGCTTTTAATGCATTTCAGGCAAAAATAGAAACTGTACCTGTGGGTGATGAAGGAATGGATCTCGATGCACTCGAGAAGAAGCTCAATATCATCTCCAAGCGAGGAAGAAATACTGTTTTTTTATATGTTATACCAACATTCCAAAATCCTGCTGGTGTCACCATGCCAGAGAGAAAAAGGAAAGAATTGATGGGAATAGCCTCGAATTATGACCTTCTTATTGTAGAAGATGACCCATATAGCGAATTAAGGTATGAAGGCAGGGATGTGAAACCTCTAAAAGCTTTTGATGAGGAAGGAAGGGTGATCTATCTCGGTACATTCTCCAAGATCTTATCGCCAGGATTTAGATGTGCATGGCTAATTGCGCATCCCGAGGTATTTGAGAAGTTAGTGATAGCAAAACAATCAACAGACCTTTGCACGAACACATTCACGCAATACATAGCAAATGAATATTTAGCGAGGGGGTTGGTCGACTCCCATATAGAGAAAATTAAGAAGATGTATAAAGAAAAAAGAAATA
>JAUWGG010000192.1 GCA_030606525.1 Methanobacteriota archaeon
GAAAGGCTGCATAGAGTTATCAAAGGAAAGTTCAATGCAAAAAATAAAGCATTTGAAGGTGTAGTGAAATGCATTGATTGTGGAATGACCTATCATACAGTTCTGCGAGGGGAAAAAACAAAGAAGATCAGGGTTATCCTAAGCTGGATGGATAAATCCCAGAGGAAGGAGATAGAGCTGAATGAAGATGAAGTTCTGCAAGTTAACGAGGAAATGTTCATTGACGAGCATAGAGGTATGATCACCGCGATCGAATCCCGTGACAAAAGATTAAACGAAGCTAAAGTAAAGGATATAGATACTATCTGGGCAAAGATGTTCGATAAGGTTCAAGTGAACATCTCCGTCAGTAAAGGTGGAAAAACCCATCCTCGAAAGATATTTGCTGTGCCTGAAGAAGAATTTCACATCAATGATTTCATGAATATAGGAAGGGAAAAAATAGTTATACACCGCATAAAGAGCAAGGCGAGGATAGTAAGGGAGGGAATGGTCTTAGCCAAGGACGTCGTACGTATCTATGGAAAATTCATTCGGTGAATTATTCTGTGAGGAAGATGCCGATGGTCTCTTCTTTAATCTTATATTTCTCATAACTTTTATCTTCGATTCTTTCCTCAGGAACGAACTCTACTTCTTTTGCATTGGTTTTCGATGTTATAAGGTCATTCTGATCTTTTAGTAAATCTTGGAGTGGTATGCTCAATGAAATCATCACTTTAATGATTTTCTCATCTAAACCTTTATAACTCCTTAATCTTTGGATTTCTTTAATTATCTCGTTCGCATACACTTCAGCCTTGATCTCATCGGTAATCTCTGTATCAAGGTAAATCGTTCCTCCCTCAAATTTAAGCTCACAGACATTTTCAGGTATGCTCACTTTAAAAGAAACCATATTGGGTTTTATCTCCACAGGCTGATTTTCTATCCATAATGTGTATTTTCCTGTTTCGATATCATCTTTAATTTTCCATGCTGATTGATATCTCAGTAGTAGCTCGATCCTTCCAGCCCACCGCTTGTATGCCGAGCTTATAGCATCTTTGTTCGGGATCACTTCTAATCTCTTCCCCCTCCACAGTCTATTTTCAGGGATTATCTCTATCTCTTTTGCTTTCGTTCGCTCAGCAATGCTGTTCTTAAGGCTCGATACAGCTTCCTCTACTTCCTCATTATCTACCTCTATCACAACATTCTTCACCGGCCACTCTGGACTTAGACCTAATTTTTCTTTCTCTTCATTTACCGTCTCAACGACCTTATCAATAATATCCAGATATTCCCTCAGTTTTTTGTCAACAGCACGTTTATCAGCTTCTTCTGTCGATGGCGGGAATGCCGATACTTTTTCATTGATCCCCTCCAGATCTACTGATTCCAGTAAAGAGCTTCGAGCTTTTTCTACATAACCCCATACGCTTTCAAAATCCTGATTTTCTATCATTCTGGCAGCGTGTTGAAGCATCTCTTTTGTCCCTGCAATATCTTTTCCCTCTTGATCTGCTTTTTCCATAAGCGAATGAACAGATGAAACCACACTGGGTCCGATCTGTTCAGCTGTCGCTTTAACATCATCGCTCACGAATATGATTTTCTTTACTATCTCATCCATTCCCTCTACGTCCTTGAGCCATCCTTTCCAATCTTTTAAAGCATCACCATACTTCTCTTCCACTTCTCTTACAACCTCGATCATATGCAGGGGAAGTAAATGCGGCTCAGTCCCAACGACCACTGCAACTAAAAAGCTGTACTTTCCACGCTCGATGAAGATCGTGCTCAAACCAAAGCTCATTTTCCTTAAACCAACAGCATTCTTATCTTTGAACGAGTCTTTTATGAAATCTTGAACAGCTGTTAACATTGCACTAAAAATATCTGCATCTATATCTTCATGATATTTTCTTGTCTCATGTGCCAAAAGACATCCGTTCGCGTGAATGAGGAACACATCTTCTATTAGATATGTGCCTCTATCTTTAACATCAACCCTTTTTAGATCATCAAGTTTGTATTTCGTCTCATCGAATATCTTGCTGTAGGTCGAAGATATGCTCAATGGAATTTCACCTTTCCTTTTGGGTTTAATCCCCACCTCTATTTGTTTCCTCTCACCAGCGTCTATCATTGGAATTGATTGCATTCCCTTGACCTCAACATCACCCGAGAAATTCATTTCAACGTTCTTGACCGCCCAATCTCCCTCATTGTATAACTCTAAAACGCATTTGTTCCACTTGTCATCCTCTAACCCGAAAGTAAGGAAATTCGACGATAATTTGGGCTCTCTCTCTTTAACAACATTCTGAATTTTGGTCTTGGTCGCGATCCTTGCTC
>JAUWGG010000240.1 GCA_030606525.1 Methanobacteriota archaeon
AGCGTGGTTTTGCCCGCACCATTGGGTCCGAGTAGCCCAAAAATCTCGCCCTGTCCTATATTGAGGCTTACGTTATCTACTGCCTTGAGTTTCCCATACTCTTTTGTTAGATTTGTGATTTGTATTACGTGCTCCACCATATTTTTATCCACTCCAAGTTGCTAAAACAGCGATTGGCATTGGGGGGTTCATACCCAATAGTACATATACATCATAACCTGTTTTTTCTTTTATAACGCTTGCGCTTTTGATGAGCTCTTCTTTTGCAACCGATTTAACACTGGTTTTGACAGGAGGCTTGGTTGGTGTTTGAACATAAACGCAATGGGGTCGTATTTCAAGCAGTGCTTCGGACATTTCTTCCAAACAATCCAAATTCGTTTCTTCCGCTATCTCAACGAGCATTATGTCCACCGCCAGCTCGCCATTGCTGCAATTCCTCAAAGCCCTTAACCCGGCCACAATATCTTTTACAGGAGGAGTATTTGAAGCGTGGTTTATGAGTTCTCTTAATTCTTCATCAACGGCATCCAACTTGGCTATGACTAAATCTGCCATTGCTAATCCGTTCATAACACTCCTCTCGCAGACCTTAGAAGAATTTGTGTAGATGACGACTGGAACACCAGAAAAAAGATCGTCTCGAACTTCCATTATACGTTCTACAATATCATAGAATTCGGGGTTCAAAGTGGGTTCGCCATTTCCGGTAAGGGCTATGCATTCAATTTCCATTTTTATCTTTCTCAGGAATTCTGATGCCTCTATGAGTCCTTTTTCTACTAAATCGATGTTGGCCCATCCCACTGCACCTTTGCCCGAATGTGCTTGTGTTCTGCCGAGCATGCAGTATGCACAGTCAAAAGAACAAACCTTTTTGCCAGGCGGAAGAATATTAACCCCCAAAGATCGCCCGCCTCTTCTGGAAGTGACCGGACCAAAAACGATGGAATCTACAATGTCAGTGATGCTCGCAGTGGGGTCATACTTTTTCATTATGTTTAGCACTCTTTATAACCCTCAAATTACCCAGATTTTCACTTTCTATGCACCGCCTCCGATCAAATGTTTCTCTCTCGTCTTTTGTCTGATTTGTTGTGCTAACCTCGCCAATTCTTCTTTTGATAGTGGTGCCGGTGACACAGTTTCTTTATTTTCATAGATTGCTGTTGCCAAATCTCGGAATAGACCTGCAATTTCCGATTCTGGTTTATGTTCTACCGTTGTCTTTGCATATATCTCACTTTCCATTATCGTTGAGTCATTTGGAATTGCCCCTATGACCTTTGAATTCACACTATATGAAAATTCCTCCACGAGAGCGAGATCATCAATTGCACCCCTTACATTATAGACAATGCCGCCAAGCGGCGACCCTTCTCTACTTGCATGGCGACTAATTCCTTTACAAATGTTGTTGGCTGCGTATATTGATAGATAGTCGGCAGAAGTAACAATAAACACGTCATCTGCCAGTCCTCTCCTTAGTGGCATTCCAAAACCTCCGCACACGACGTCCCCTAGAACATCGTAGATGATCACATCCAGATTAGAATCATACAGACCTAATTTCTTCAATAAATCAACAACGACGATGACA
>JAUWGG010000044.1 GCA_030606525.1 Methanobacteriota archaeon
ATAATGCGCTAATCAAAACATATATATACGCCCTAACACATACCTATACGCATAATAAAGGAGATGTCTCATGTTTGTCAGAATGAGCGTGACGATTAGGGAAGATCAAAAGAAATGGCTAGAGGAGCACCCTTCGATTAGTGCGAGTGGTCTCCTTAGAGAAGCTATTGATAGGATGATTAAGATTATGAGTATTGAAGAAGAGAGAACATAAATGTAGACGTACCCCTTGAAAATACACGGAATAGATGTGCTAAAAAGACCAGTATGGCTGATAGCGGGGAATGGATTTGAACCATTGATCTACGGGTTTCTTAAGCCCTCTAGTTTTTTCCCCAAGGCTCTATGAGCCCGTCGGGATTTCCTAGCTACCCTACCCCGCTTCTAAGGCCGGTATTCCTTAAATCTTATTCGTTATAAATGCCATTTATAATAAATCTATCGTTTGTTTTTGATCTGCTTGAGTTTTCAAAAGAATTTTCTTAACATCAACATATCTTCCAAAGATGCTTTAACTCTTAATTTCTTTGTAGCCCATGCTTTTATCGGTTTTATTTCTCCTTTTAATACGCCCTCCAATGTTGCTTTATCAGATATGATCCTAGCATCTGGGTCTTCGATATTTCCTTTTGAGAAATCGGTGATCCTTCCACTGCATAGAATGAAATTGAAGTTGTCGTCATCTGTGATCTCTATCTGAACTCTTTTTGTTACCTTTCCCAACTCTTCTTTTAATTTTTCATCTTTTACTCTATTATCTATATCTTCATTGAACTTCTCTATCGCATTTTTTATCAGATCTTCTATCATTTTAATCTCTTCCCTTTAAAATTCCTCTATTCTGCTTGTCTTATAAAGCTGCACTATTCTTCTTGCAGTTTTCCACGATCTTCGGGTATACGGCGGCAGCTCACCATGCTCTTTCATCCATTCTTTTAAGAAGCTTATGGTAACTTGATCGGATGGATAGCCACTGCCTATCTGCTTGCCTATTTCCTCCTCAATTTTTTTTATCTCTTCATCCCTTGTGGTTTTAGCAAGGATTGAAGCTGCTGATACAACAGGATATGTTTCATCTGCATTGTGTTCGGAAACGATGTTCATCTCACGCCCTAATTCGTTAAGTATGTATCTCTTAAAGTTCTCCTCGTTAACATCCGCAGCATCCACATAGACGATAAAATCCTTTGCAATCGAATTGGGAGTTGAAGATCGCGTATTGGAACAAAGTGTTAATTTCTCAATGATAGTAGCGAAGAGCTTGGCTTCTAGAACATTCAATGTCATCTCCTCCCTTAAAACATCGATCTCTTCAGCTGGTATGATTTGAATCTCATAATCTGCTATCTTCTTGATTTCCTCTGCCAATTTCTCTCTTCTTTTAGGAGCTAATTTCTTTGAATCTTTAACACCTATTTCTCTTAATAAAAGATCGTCCTCTACTTTTACACCCGCAACGACCATGGGTCCAAGAACTGGTCCTCTACCAGCTTCATCGATACCGCATATCACATCCGTTGTAATACGATTCTCCTAAAAAAAGATGCCGAATAACAACTTCTATTAGAAAAATAAAAATATTCAAATGCTCAAACGCTTAAATACTTAAATGCTGATATGCAATCGATTGAGATGGAACTTTGGGTAATCGGTCTAACATTCATCATCGTAGGTATTTTTATGCTCTTAGCTGAAGCGACATCACCTGGTTTCTTCATAGCAATACCGGGTACGGTCTTGATCGTATTGGGCATAATAGGAATGATCGTTCCTGACATCATCTTTGGAAGTATATGGGGACCGATCATAGCAGTGATCATCGCTGCTCCAGCTACGATCGTGACAATTCTTCTATACCAGCGACTTGCGACACCAGGACCGCCTACAACAACCGCTGCTACATCGCTGATAGGAAAGAAGGGTATTGTAACTAAAGAAATAATTCCTGAAACCATAAGCGGTAAAGTAAGAATCATGAACCAGATATGGAGTGCAACCTCAGTTGAGCCAATATCAAAGGGCGCGAGAATAGTGGTTGTTGACAGCAAAGGTGTGCATGTCGTAGTTAAAAAAATACAAAAAGGAAAGAGAGCTTAGATTAGAAAAAAAGTAAATTAGGAGGAATGAAAAATGGATATAGGACTGGTAATTGGGCTTGCGATTTTGTTAATAATCGCAGTGATGGTCATTTTGATGACCGCCATAAAAATCGTACAGCCGTGGGAACAGGGATTGTTGATCGTATTGGGAAGGTTTAGACGAGTTTTGAACCCGGGTTATAACGTTGTGCCGCCGTTGATCTCGAAAGTTGCCATACTTGATCTGCGAACACAGGTTATGGATATACCGAGACAGGAGGTAATAACAAAGGACAACTCACCAACAAACGTAGATGCAATCATTTACATCAAGGTCATAGACCCTAAAAAAGCTTTTTTTGAGATCGATAATTATAGAAGAGCTACTGTTTATTTAGCTCAAACTACACTTAGATCATTAATTGGAGAGATGGAACTCGATGAGATATTGTATAATCGAGAGAAGATGAACCTCAGTCTTAGAGATATTTTGGATCAGGCTACGGATGCATGGGGTGTGAAAGTTGAAGCGGTGGAGATCAGAGAAGTTGACCCAGTTGAGAGGGTTAAGGCAGCAATGGAAGAACAGACATCAGCCGAGCGATTAAGGAGAGCTGCCATACTGAAAGCAGATGGTGATAAGAAATCGGCGGTTCTTGTGGCAGAAGGAGACAAAAGAGCAAGGATTTTGCAGGCTGAAGGGGTAAGGCAATCAAAAATATTAGAAGCTGAAGGGCAGCGAATGGCCACAATCCTTGAAGGTCAAGGTGAAGCACAAAGATTGCGCATATTAGCTATGGGGTCTTTGCCTTTAGATGAAAAATCATTGACCGTGTTATCCCTAGATACAATAAAACGCATGGGTGATGGTCAAGCTACAAAGATCATATTCCCATTTGAACTCTCTAGAATAATGGAAGGCGCATCTGAATATCTCGGGATAAGCAGAAAAGTTCCCGAAAGACCGGTAACAGCGCATGAAGAATTGGAAAAGATCATTGGGAAGGCTGATGATGTGCTCGGTACGATCCCTAAACAATCTGAATTGAAAGAGGAATTGAAAACGATTGAAGAGGAAATGAAAGAGGAAGCTGAGAAAGCTGAGATGATAGCACGTGATTTGCGGAAAGGGAAGCTTGGAGAAAAATAAGTCTCAATAACTGGCTTAAGCATTTCCACAGGTTTCAATAGAGGAATTAGGGAGATTTAATATAGTATATTCTTCATTTAGTTCGTAGAACTAAAGATGAGGGGGGAATATGAAGATGAAAGAGGATGTCATATATTATGCGGGCTATGGTTTAGCATTCATAATGGCTGGGATTTGCATTGTTTTAGCTACTCAGGGTTCATTTGGATTGAATGGTTGGAGCGCTTTTACTCTATGGTTCTTAAGCATTGGAATAATTCTTGTGTGTTTAGGTAGTGTGAAGATCAAAGAATCGAAATCTATGATGCTAGTTGGAGTTGGTTTGGTCCTGGTATTGATTTCAAGCAGCGCATTGGCCATAACCTTCAATCTAATCGATATAACTTATTCGATAGCCATCATTGTTATCTTCATGGGCATAGCGATTTTATCTTATGGGTTTATGCGAACGAGGGGATAGTATGAAGGATTTAAGAAAAAGAGTGAAAGAAGACAGGGGATTGATTAAAAAAATAGAAATGGCAATACCAGGCTTTAGAGGATACAGAAAGCGAGAGGATCTGAGAATAGCAGACAGTTTGCTTAGAAAGCAATTAGCCGATGATCTAAAAGGTTTGGGAACGGAAATAGAAGGATGCAGACGAGATATAATCAGAAATATGGAAATTGATCTGCTTGATGATGTTGCCAGAATAGTGAACAATATCCAATTAACAGAGAATAGAGTTAGGCATGCTGAGCAAGGATATACAGGCATATCAGCTGATTATCGTATAAAAGAAGAGGAATTAAACAATATGTATGAATGGGATCTATTCCTTCTTAACGATATCGATAAGATCAGGGAATCGATTGATTCGCTTCGTAGTGCTGTTTTGAAAAGCAATAGCTATGAGATGAAAACTTGCTTAAGAGATGTCGATACAATAATCCAACGATTCGACTCATTGTTTGATACTAGAAGAGAAAAAATAGCTGGTCTGGGGGTTGAGAAATGATATTTAAGAAAGGGGAGATAGAAGGCGCGGGTGCAAGAAAAACATTCCATTGGAAGGATGCAGATAAAGGAGAAAATGTTATGTATCGCATCCCACGAAATATTAGGTGGAACGACAATGTTGTTGTTAGAGAAGATGAGTACGCAGTGTTCTTCCGTGATGGAAAGGTGATGCATGTCTTCGACCGTCCAGGCAGATTCGCGATGACTACCCTTAATGTTCCGATCTTAGCAAAGCTTGGAGAAGCTCTTACAGGGATAAAACAGCTTGGAGAGATATATTATGTTCAGCGAAGGGAACTACGAGGTAAATTCGGTACGCCCGAGCCATTGGTCTTTAGAGATAAAGATTTTGGTCTTGTGCGATTAAGGGTGTTCGGAAAGTTTTCATATAAAGTTGTGGACCCAATAATGTTCATAACCCAATTTGTCGGTACTGAAGGAGTATCAACGAGCGATGAGGTCATCGACTGGGCAAAGAGTCAATTGGTTTTGTGCGTGAATGATACCCTTGGAGAATTGAAGAGAGACAAAAAAATGGGTGTTGTTGACATGCCAGCTTATCTTGAGGAGATCGAACAAATAGCGCTAAGCAAGGTAGAGGATGATACATCTAGGTATGGAATAAAAATAATGAAAATAGGAGATCTGAACATCAATCTGCCTGAAGAGGTTCAAGAAGCTGTTGATAAAAGAGGGGCAATGGGTGCCCTTGGCGTTGATTATATGGGATATCAAACAGGGAAAGCTATCGAAGGTATTGGTGAAGGTGCAGCTAAAGGTGGAAATGCGTCATCATTTGCCGGTATGGGCGCTGGATTTGGAGCTGGAATGGGTATGGCAAATGCTATGGCAAAAGGCATGACCCGCCCTGAAGAGCCTAAAAAACCTATGATAAAGTGTCCTAAGTGCAACGCAGATGTGAACGCAGATGCAAAATTCTGCCCAAACTGTGGAAAAAAGATGGTAAAATCTGGAATGATGAACTGTCCTAAATGTAATGCTATGGTCGGTAAAGCAGCGAAATTCTGCCCAGAATGCGGTGTAAAATTAAGGATAAACTGCACAAAATGCAATGAAGAAGTAGCATTTGGAACGAAATTCTGCCCAAACTGTGGAACGGAGCTTTAATTACAATCCGTTGAATCCTATCAGAGTTTTTCAAAATCTTTATATCTAAAAGAAGGGTTATCGGAGAAATTTGAAACAGGTGATAGGATGTACGATGTGATCATAGTGGGCGCAGGTCCAGCCGGTTTGACAGCGGGGATATATGCCAGAGGTAGAAAGCTTGAAACGTTGATAATAGATGCAGATAAGGCAGGCGGACAATTAGTATCTATTTATCCCAACAAGAAGATCGAGAATTATCCGTCCCATGAAAGAATTTTAGCCAGCGAATTGGCAAAGAAGATGATTGAGCATGCGGTTGAAAGCGGTGCCCAGTTGAAAGAAGAGGAGATGGTGAAAGAATTAGATAATAAAGGGGATAAGATCGTTGTTGTTACCAATAAGAGTTCATATGAATGCAGAGCTGTGATCCTTACCATGGGCGTAGGATTGTTCAAACCTAGAAGATTGGGTATCCCTGACGAAGAAAAATTTGAAAGTAAAGGATTGTGTTACAGAATCAAGAATATCGATGACTTCAAAGGGAAAAAAGTGCTCTTCGTGGGCGGCGGCAATACAGCCTTGGAAATGGCCCTGAGCATCTGTGATGTTTGCGATATCACACTGATCCATAGAAAAGATTGTTTCAGAGCTGATGAAAGCAACGTTATTGCCGTAAAAAAATCTCCGATCAATGTGATGTTCAAAACTGAATTGAAGTCCATATGTGGTAAAGATAAAATTGAGAAGGCAGTGGTTTTCAATAATCATTATGGTGAAGAGAAAAAACCTGATATCCTTGAAGAAGAAGAGTTAAAGGTGAATGCAGTCGTCATCAATGTAGGTTTCTCACCAAAACTCGATTTCGTTGAAGGATGGGGTTTGGAATTGGACAAGGGGAAGATCAAAGTAGATACGCAGATGAGAACCTCCAAAAGAGGTATATTTGCTTGCGGTGATGTTGTGACCTACGAAGGAAAATACATGCAGATAATAACTGCCTGCGGTGAAGGAGCAACCGCAGCCCATTCCACCTATAAATATATAAAAAGACCCTACTGGGCTTAGTTGGACGGTCAATCCAATTTTCTTATCTTCCTTCTTGTCACACCTATTGAACCCATGGCAAATGCAATAGCTACAACCAAACCAACAAGATAAGCCACATTTCCTAAAGATTCTGCATATAGAACCCCAAAGGATGCGAAGAAGTTATAGACAGAGTGCATAAGAACCGCTAATAGAAAATATGGAATGATACAGAACTTCTTTCCAAGAACAAGACTTTTGCTGATGCCGTAACCAGTTGCTGATGTAGCACTAGCATGCAAAAGAACAGATGATATGCTTCTGATTATTACAAACAATAAGAAGACCATCAAACCTTTTTCTCCAATGCTAAAAAAAGCATTTCCCTCGTATAACAAATTTTCAGTCGCGGCAAAACCTAAGCCGCAGCCAGCCCCATACACCAAACCGTCTTCCACTTCATTGATCTGTCTTTTAGCAGAGAACACACCTATCCCCTTGGCAAATTCCTCGGTAAATGGGGCTATGACACACACCATTACCAACATGCGGATAGATCCATCTTTTAACCATTCATATTCCCTCTCTAAACTCAGCCCATAAAAAAATAAGATGAAAACTTGTAGAACCACGGCAATGGCAATCGCCATGATGGCACCCCAAAAGAATGTTACCATCAATCTTGACCACGGTTCTTTACCGTAGCGCTCCGTATTCCTAATCCACCTGAGATAGATTAACGGAGGGAGAAAAGCAAGCACTAAGAGCAAAATGATCGTTAAAACAAGTTGAATCATTAAACATATATCAACACTGCGATATTTATGGTTTGCTGTGTGAACTACCCACCCCTAAAGGGTTGTGGGCTTCCTGCTTCAACAATCGAGCTTGCGGGAACTTGTATAAGTTCTCGTAGCGGCTCAATCTCCACAGGCACTAAGGGCAATCCCTGCCCCGATAAGCCTCGCTGTAGGATGTTCAGTGAGGCATTATAATCACGATCTAATTTTCCATATAGTTTCTCTTTTGATGTGTTTCTGGGGTCAACTCGCACTACTATCTTATTAGCACTTTCAGCCTTATAAGATAGCATTTGTGCGAACTTTCGCCAAGCCACGTCATTTATTGATTGTGATAAACAATGATTTCTAACCATATTTTTTATCTTCAAGTCCTCGATAGCAATCAAATCGTAT
>JAUWGG010000033.1 GCA_030606525.1 Methanobacteriota archaeon
GATATCAAGACACTCCTTTGGATAATATCATACCTTTGAGCATGCACATTTTTCACTTTTATGTCCTCATTCAGTGTTTATGCATTTTTTCACGATTTCACAATAACTCTTCTTTAGCCATAGTAAACCGTACTTGTCAAATCCTAAGAAGATTTGACATAGAGCGAAGTATCTGTTTTAGATGCGATTTTAAGCTTGCTCCCCGAATGCTAAATCATATGCTCCTTCTCATCAAGAGCGATAAAACATTACTGCTTACATCGATTATGTAAAATAAATAAGGTGTTACTTCCTATATACATTTTTCGGAGGTTTTTGTCTTTTGTTGAGTACAAAAATGTGATAAAAAACTAAAAGTACTCAAAACCCATTAAACAATCGATAAAAATGAAAAGATCATCTACTTTAGCTTTAACATCAATTTTTTTTGTTGCCCTGTTCATGCGCCTTCTTCCATTCTTCAAATTCACATTATGGGGTGCAGATACTGGTGAATATTACTTTCTTACAAATGAATTGGTCACCAAAAATCTCATCTCGCACAGCTACAGTGGCTGGGGTGTAGCCTACCCATACTTCCCAGGAATGTACGTACTTAGCGCGTCTGTCCGTCTTATCTGCAATTATGATTTAATACCATCAGTACTCCTTATCCCTCCGATCATCTCATCTCTATTTGTTTTTCCTTTTTTTCTTATGGTCAGAAAATTATTCAAAGATGACAGGATTGCTTTGCTTTCCTCATTATTCCTCAGTGTTGCAATGCCCCACGTTTACCCAACATCACATCCTGCGCCTTGCGCGATCGCTCATTTCCTTTTAATATTCTGCCTTTTATTCCTTCTTAAATCCTACGAAAATCGTTATTTCCTCTTTCCTTTGATTTTGTCTTCCCTAGCGCTTGTCGTAACCCATCACCTTACTGTCTATTTTCTCTTCGTATGCGTAACCTTCGCTTTTTTCTTAAGAGAAGTATTGAAAGAGAAGAGCGATGTACGGATGAAGATTGATTTTTTCTACATTCTATTCCTGCTCACAACGATGATGATCTACTGGACATTCATTGCTCCTCCTTTCAAGCAAATGTTGAATAACGCATTCAGCATTTCATCCTGGCTGCTTTTCTTCTTTGCTTATATCTCTCTTTTATTTCTCTTTTTCATTGTAAAAATGCGAAGGAGATTGCAATGGAAATATTCACCACTTTTTCCTACAAAAAATTCTCAAATAGCTAAATTCTTCCTCCTATTGGGTGTTGGACTAACCATTCTCTTTTACATTGGTTTTTATACAATACCAGGCACGAATATAAGGGTGAATGCTACTGTTATCCCGTTATTTACTCCCTTGATCATTTTGATATCATTCAGTACATGTGGATCAAGTTTTACACAATTTTACAAGAACGGGGTTTCTATAAATGCATGGCTTTGGGCGATAATTATTTCACTTTTTGCAGGCATTGCAATGAACAGCCATACACTGATCCCATATAGGCACATGGAATACCTGATGATCCCCTTAGCAGTTTTTGTGGGCCTAGGCATAGTCTTGCTTCTTAATATTTGGCTGTCAAGCAAAAAGAAGGTAGTCAGCATGGCTATAATCCTCATCCTTTTTTCCCTATCAATCTTCTCCGCTTACCCAGAAAAAAATATAATGGGAGGATTTCAAGAAGGGACGACCGATGAAGAGATCTCAACGATATCGTGGGTAAAATATTCTGTAAAGACTGCTAAGAATACCATATCTACAGATCATCGAATGAGTTCTTTGTTGTTCGGCTTCACTGGCATTAACGCAACATGGGATGCGTCTCCTAATACATTGTATGGTGAAACATTTGCTCAGGCTGAAGAGGAGATGAGGACTTGTTATACTCCATCAGGCATCAAACAAATCGATTACGTATTGATAAACGAGGATATTAAACGGGGTGCGATGCTTCTGGTTTGGGAAAATGCAGAACCGCTCAGCGATAAAGCGATAAAAAAATTTGATGATATGCCATTCATTAAAACTTTTGATAACGGGGATGGGCAGATCTATATGGTGGATTGGAGCTCGGTTTGATGATTATTTTTTGAGTGAAAAGAGCATGATTCCATCAATGGACAGCCATTACATTTTGGTTCTGCTTTGCAATGATGCTTTCCCAACTCGACTATAAGTGCATGCATCTCTCCATAGACCTCTGCCGCTTTTGGTAAGCGCTTCATAAACCACTTCTGCACTTCATCATAATTTTTCTCAGCGCACAGCCCCAAGCGCTCACAAATTCTAATCGTATAACCGTCAACTACGAATATTGGTTTTCCACCCGCATACAGCAAAATAGAATCTGCTGTTTCTTGCCCTATGCCTTTCAGTGCTAGCAACTCCTCCCTTATTTCATTAGTGTCTCTATCAAAAAATACGTTTAGATCGCCGTTATATTCGCTCATCAAATGACTCGCTATATTCTTCAAGCGACTTGCCTTCTGCCTGAAAAAACCCGAAGACCTGATCGTTCTTTCCAATTTACTTATATCGGCTTTTGCCAGAGCATCTATATTCATTAAATTCTCTCTTTTTAAATTGTTTATAGCTCGCTCGACATTTTTCCATGTCGTTTGCTGGGTCAATATAGCGCCCACCATTATTTCAAAAGAGGTTTCTGCTGGCCACCAATTTCGTTTTCCAAAGTGATCAAGGAGTTTTTGGTAGATGTTCATTATATCGGATTCGATCATCGGTCATCGTATCGAATGATAGATTTTGAATTTTTCGTCGCCTAGAGTACAAAGAATACAAGCACTGCAATCATACCAAATACAATGCAAAACACGTCAAATCTTACTTTTTTGGCGAATCTCATGAGGGCTTCGATCGTCAGATAACCAACTAAGAAAGCGGCAAGGATGCCAATCATTATCGAGCTCAACCCAATAACTTCAATACCGACGAAGCACACCTCTAAGATCACTATGCCTATAACTGCTGGGATAGACATCAAGAACGATATCAATAGGGCATCTTCCTGGTTGAAGCCCCTTGCAAGCAGCGAAGCGGTTGTCATTCCTGAGCGTGAGAAACCAGGTAATACAGCGACTCCTTGAGCTGCACCAGCGATTATCATGTCCCATTTATTGGAGTCTTTGATCGTTTTACTTCCTTTTTTACCTGCTTTGCCCTTTGACATGTAAAGGATGATACCTGTCAATATGAGAAAAAAGCCTATAAGACCCGTTATAACATCTCCATGCTGTCTTCCAAAATGATCTTTTAGTACAAGATACAGCGGGATACCTGCAGCTGCCGTAAAAATAGTTGATATGATCAAAAAAATCGATAGTTCATTTTCCTTAAATTTTGGCAGGGTGAGGATCATGTTCTTTACATGGGAATTGAATTTCACAACAACAGCGAGCATTGTTCCAAGATGGAGATAGAAGGCTAAGGCATATGCTGTACTCCAATCTACATCGAACAAATTCATCATCACAACTATGAGCTGCCCAGTGCTGCTTATTGGCAACCATTCTATCATACCTTGCAACACACCCAATAGAAAGACGACCACACTATCTATTCATAACACCTCCTTTTACAATAAAGTGCGAAAGCATGCTCCCCATAAAATTGAAATGAAATTAATTTTCTTCCTCACGACTTAATAAATCCTTAATGGTTTCAATAGCTTCATCTATACCAGTTAAAAACGATTTGTCGTGAGTGGTGCTTAATGCAATGAGCAGCATTTTTGGACTGATGCTTGTAACTATCGATGTTCCTCCTTCTGATTCTATGATTATCTTTTTCGGTACCTCTCTATTCAATCCTCTATATATGACCTCAGATGCACCCATGATCGTAGCAGATAATGTGGCAAAGCTTTCAATAACTGCTTCATCAGGCATATTCCAAGCGATTGGTCTGCCACTCCTGGAAACGATTGCGGAGATATCTGCACCACATGATCTTTCCAGTTTCTTTAAAACCTTTTCCAAGTTTCCCTTTCTCAGCATGATTTCCCCGTCCTATATCTGCTATCTTCTTTTTAATCTTTTCTTTGTAAAAAAATTAATTTTGCAAATATTATATAAAGATTTAAAAAGCAATAAGTTCATTTAGGCAATGTTATTATGTCATTGATAGATGGTGCAAAGATAGCTGTTTCTACATGTATGGGTGTTAAGAAGGGAGAGAAAGTATTGATCATTACCGACATAGAAAAACAAAAAATAGGTGAGGCTTTGTTCCAAGCTGCACTTGAGGCTAAAGCTGAAGCTATGTTGGTAACGATGCTTACTCGAAGCAGAGATGGAGAAGAGCCTCCTGATGCCATCGCTGAAATGATGAAGGAAGTGGACGTGATAATTGCGCCAACTAAGTTTTCCCTTACCCATACACAAGCTCGAAGGAAAGCTAATAGAGCTGGGGCAAGGATCGCAACAATGCCAGGGATAACAGAGGCGATGATCAGTCACGGTGCTATGAGCGCTGATTTCAGCAAGATAGAAAAGAAAATAAAGAGAGTGTATAGAAAGATCAAAGGGAGAAAAAAGGTGAAAATAATAACGGAACTGGGTACCGATCTGGAGATGAGCCTTAAAGGAAGGAATTGGATCACTGAAGATACAGGAATCTGCCACAAGAAGGGTGAGTTTACCAATTTACCAGCTGGTGAAATATTTATTGCACCTGTTGAGGGAATGACAAGAGGTAAAGTGGTCATAGACGGCAGTTTTTTGGAAATTTTGTCTGAACCTGTTAAAGTGACGGTCAAAGATGGGTATGCTACAAGAATCATTGGGGCAAAGAACGCTGTTAAATTATTGAATAAAGGTGGAAGGGAGGGAAGGCACATTAGTAAACTTGGTATTGGAATGAATCCTAATGCTAAGATCATAGGGAATGTACTTGAGGATGGGAAGGCATTGGGTACGATCCATGTCGGTTTCGGAGATAATTTCACATTTGGTGGAAAGATAAGGTGTGGAGTGCAAGCCCATGGTATAATAAAAAAGCCAACCCTATTATTAGATGGCGAAGTTATCATAGAGAAAGGAGAGATGAAGGTTTAAAAAAACATTGTCAATAGGTGATTGAATATGAAGAAAATTTTAGGAATCGTATTAGTGCTAGTAATGGTGAATGTTGTATTTGCAGGTCTAGTCAATGGGCATATTTATAATGAAAACAGAGATGTTCTTGATAAAAAAACATTTAGCACCATAGATCTCAAGTTAGAAAAACATAGGGACTCGCTTACTATAGATTTGTCAATACCAATACCTTACTTTGAGGATAGAAATGGATGTATTGCACCAATAATAAAAAATTGGGGTTCTACATCAATACCCTATTTACCGTCATTGCCTTCTAAAACATACCTTTTTGAAATACCGCAAGAAGCGAGAGATGTGGATGTACATGTAGAAACAAACTTTGTTCCATTGGGGTATGTGAAAAACATTGCTCTAACCCCACTGATTTTACCAATATCTTATAAGTGCACGATCATTCCTCCTGAAGCACCAACTGATATACCAACAATATTTCCCACTGAGGTGGGCCATCTTGAGGGTATAAAACAATTGAGAGAGCACAAGCTCGCAATGGTATCGATTTATCCAATTCGATACAATACAGAAACCTATGAGCTCATATGGCACAAAATTATATCCATTAAGCTAGGATACTCGATTGAAAAAACAGATGCGCAACCAACACATCACCCATCCCCATTATTCGAGGAACTAGCAAGTGAGATCATCTACAACTATAAAGAATCAGCAAACACTAAACCAATTCCGAGTCTTTTACCAGGTGTCTCTCCAAGATACATAATCATCACTACACCTATCCTTGAAGCTACAATGCAACCATTAGCAAATTGGAAAACACAAAAAGGTGTGCCAACTGAGATATACAATACAACTTACATCTATGCTAATTATGGAGGAGTGGACAATCCGGCTCAAATCAGAAATTTCACCGAACATATGTACAATACCTATGGTATTGAGTGGGTGTTATTAGCAGGTGACCACGATACAGTACCTCCAAGGATCTGTTATGCAGAGATAGACGGTGATTATGTCCCAACAGACTATTACTATGCAGATCTCACTGGGAACTGGAATTCGGATGGAGATAGTCTCTGGGGAGAATCAACAGATAATGTGGATTGGTTCCCTGAGGTCTATGTTGGTAGATTGCCGACAAACAGCATTACCGAGATGAAATATCTGATAGAAAATATAACAAATTATGAAAAAAATCCTCCCGCAGGGACTTGGTTCAAAAAAGCTGTGTTGTGCGGTGCCTTTACTAATTTCGACGAAGACACTAATGGGGACAATGCCCGAGACACATTAAGAACCGACGAGGCGAAATTAAAATATAATATTCAATCTAGATTTATCCCTGCTTGGTATCAGTCTGACCGCTTATATGAGGCAAGTGGGATAGACACTACTACATATGCTTATGATTACGCCTTGACAAATGCTAGCGCCGTAAGCAGGATGAATGTCGGCGAAACTGTTGTAAATTGGGCTGGACATGGAAATCAAACCGGAATTTATCGCAAGGTTTGGGACGCAGATACCGATAATGACACTTGGGCAGATCCTGCAGAGTGTTCATGGCCCAGTTTTTTCACTACTTCAGATCTTCCTACAAATGGAAACAAGAAACCACTGATTTATGCTTTCGCTTGCTTGACAGGCGCTTTCGATCATACGTCAGATTGCCTAGGTGAACATTCATTAAAGAATTTTGCTATAGGTTACATTGGTGCAAGTCGAATTAGCTATCATCAACAAGCTTGGGATCCAGAAGTTGATGGGAATGGAGGATACTATAACCAAGGCTTAGATTATCGTTTCTGGGAGCAATTCTTTAATTATAATAAATATCAGCCTGCTCGCGCGCTGTACGACTCAAAGGTCGATTACTTGAATGATAAGGGTCTTGATGCCTGGCATGCTACGAGAAAGAATTTCTTTGATTATAATCTTCTAGGCTGTCCAGAGATCCCAATATGGACTGATGCTCCTGGAGTGATGAATGTTACATACCCATCTATCATAAAACTTGGTCCTCAACATATTGTTGTTACAGTAAAAGATAACGTTACTGGTAATCCGATAAGTGGTGCAATGGTTTGCTTACAAAATAGCGAGATATATCTATATAACAAAACAGACAGTACTGGTACCCTTACATTTTATATAAATCCAACGGAGGAGAAGCCAATCAATGTTACTGCAACCATTCATAACTACCTTCCACATCTTGGCAATATAACCAAATATGATACCACAAAACCAATATCGAGTGTCGATTCATTACCTATATCTGAAAACATCACAGCATTCACAATAAATGCAACAGCATCGGATGGAAATGGTATAGCAAGGGTTGAGTTATGGTATAATTGGAACAATACGGCATGGATAAAATATGGTGATGATACAACATCTCCATGGTCTTGGAACTTTGATACCACAACCACAGGCGGTGATGGAGGGTATCAATTCTACAGCAGGGCGTACGATATACCAGGTAACTACGAAGATGCACCGACAATACCGGATGCTTATACAATCGTTGATGCAACAGATCCCATATCAAATGTAAATGCACTACCAACCTATGAGACTACAGCTACATTTACTGTAACAGCGACAGCATCAGACCTAACTGGGATACAAAAGGTTGAGTTGTGGTATAATTTGAATGGTGGAGGGTGGTTGAAATATAGCGATGACACAGCAAGTCCATGGTCCTGGAGCTTCGATACTTCGACGATTGGAGGGGATGGAGTCTATCAATTCTACAGCAGGGCGTATGATAATGTAGGTAACTATGAAGATGCACCGGTTACATTCGACACACAAACTATCGTTGATACAACAGATCCAGTATCAAATGTTGATGCATTATCGACTTACAAGACCGCGACAACATTCACAATAACGGCAACAGCATCAGATTTAACTGGGATACAAAAGGTTGAGTTGTGGTATAATTGGAGCAATACAGAATGGTTGAAGTATGGAGACGATACAACAAGTCCATGGTCTTGGGAATTCAATGCCACAACTGAAGGAGAGGGAGAATATCAATTCTACAGCAGAGCGTATGATAATGTAGGTAACTATGAAGATGCGCCGGTTACATTCGACACACAAACTATCGTTGATACAACATATCCAATATCAAATCTCGATGCACTACCAACCTATTAGACCACCACTACATTTACTGTAACAGCA
>JAUWGG010000216.1 GCA_030606525.1 Methanobacteriota archaeon
CCTCAGCACTCATTATGCTTGAATAATCAGTTCCACCATCGTATGGACCTTCATCAGCTATTGGAAATATTACTCTAACAGCATCCTCTCTCCAATTATAATATCTGGCGACCCCGGCAGTTCCTAGGCCCCAACATTCACATGCACGAGCTTCATATCCAGTTAGGCTCAAGTTAGCACCGTTGTAATATCCTACACTCCACCCTCCATCAGCACAAGAGGTATAACCAGCAGTAGGATCAACAGACCACTCAGTAGCATCTCCTAATCCATAAATTTTATATGTTATATTGGCATACTCCTCAAGAGATGTTACTATTTCATCAATTATTGTGCACATATCCTGCCATTCATCTCTCATGCTTCCAGAGGTGTCTAACAGAAAAACAACATCAAGATCTGATACCGTTATATTGCCGATCATAAACACACCAGAATCTCTTACTGGATGTCCACTTGGTCTAACTCTTAAAGATACTTCAGTTTGCACATCCCCAGGGCTTACTTTGATTGGATTTACATACTTATCTACTGTAACAGTAGGCAATGTAATCTCCATTTTCCCAACAGATTTTGTTCCGATCAGTTGATCTTTTACAGCTCCAGAATCATCGGTAATCGCTATATATGCTTTATATATGCCATTTTCATGTGCATGCGTATCCCAACCTGGCCAAACATCTTTGAGCGGGTAATCTTCACCGGGATCCAATGATAAGGAAGTTGTAGGACCTGTCCAGAAATTTTTATTCCAGGTCTTTGTAGCATTATCGTATTTCCAAATCTTCATCACCAAGGTTCCACTAACCTCTTGATTCCCTATGTTAACTATGGTTGCCTTTTCACTTAAGTTAACGATTTGATTATGCTGGTATGTACTATTTACCGTACGGAAATCCTTAAGCTCTACTCTTTCTTCTTCTCCAACTTGGAACGAAGGCGAGCTTGCTTGTATTGTATCACCATCAATAACTTTTAATTTGCCCCATACATAATATTCACCTACATTCGTACTGGTGTTCCATATAAGCCACTTATCGTTTGCTACAATATCTGTAAAATTCTTAACTTCTAAAGGAGCAAGATGTGTAGTATTCTCTTTAATTGCATAATATACGATACTATTATCGCTACTTTTTCTAACAGCGACTGTAAGTTTGCAATCAAACCCCTCATCACCCACATTTTTTACAGCACCAGATACTGTTACATTCTGATTAGCATACACAAGGGGCTTTAATGTGCATGGATATCCGACAGGGCAAATCGAAGTCTCCCAATGGACTGTGAAAACAGCTTTTTTCCCAATAGAACTTGTACTAAATGTTTTCATTTGATAAAACTCTTTAGGTATTTCTGTTTTCTCTATCACTGCTGACTTGCTTATTTTATCAACTATATCAGGATCATTAGGTAAATCATTGATATCTTTTGATAGGACGACATCCTCAGCAACAACTACTGGCACCAAACTTATTAAAAAAGAAATTACAACCAAGCAACCCACTAATTTCATAATATCTTTTCCCATGATTTTTACCTCCTACATTTTTATTTTTATTTAACTGCTACATATTCAGTTTTTCCAGTGGTTCTATTAATTGTCATACTCCAAAACGGATAATCCAATCCTTGGCGTTTTGGCCCCTCAAGGTACCAAGCGTCTTCACCCTCAACTATCTTTACAGGTTGGTTTTTAAATATTGCTCTTTCTAAACATGCTTTAGCTATTACTGAAGCTTCTTCTTTTGTGTCGATAGGGAGTGTTACTGGTAAAAACACATATTGTGGTACGGGCCTAATAGTTCCACCCAACTCTATTAATGTATCGGTGATCATCACTTTTTTCCAAGGATATATTTCACTTGTCGCTAATTTCGCACATCCCACCTTCACTCCCCACTCATTGCTTCCCTCAACCAACAACATCGCTTTCTCTTCATTCCAAGGATTTCTCAATATCTCCAAAATCCCTTTATTCTCTCCAGGGTATCCTTCCGTTACCCTTGTTGCATTTGTCATATTA
>JAUWGG010000219.1 GCA_030606525.1 Methanobacteriota archaeon
ATGTAATATTTTTAGCTTTGGATTGCTATTTAAAATCAGTAGATAAATCGCCAACATCAAAAGATTTTTTACGTATTAAGGTATATTCCTTTAAAAGCGGTGAAGTGATGAAAGATGTATGGGTAGAGAAGTACAGACCTAGGACTTTGGATGATGTGGTGGGTCAAGATGATGTCACAGAGCGGTTGAAATCTTATGTAAGGACAGGCAGTTTACCACATTTATTGTTCGCTGGTCCAGCTGGTACAGGCAAAACGACGTGCGCTATCGCTCTAGCCAAAGAGATGTTCAAAGATATGTGGAAGAACAATTTCAATGAATTGAACGCCTCTGATGAGCGGGGAATTGACACTGTGAGAACGAAGATCAAGAATTTTGCCCGTACCGCTCCTATCGGTTCTAATTCTTTCAAAATTATCTTTTTAGATGAGGCCGATGCTTTGACCCCTGAGGCACAGGCAGCTTTACGAAGGACAATGGAGAAGTACACTGCAACATGCCGCTTCATTCTTTCCTGTAATTATTCTTCAAAGATCATTGAACCCATACAATCCAGATGCGCTATTTTTCGCTTCCGTCCCATTAAAGCTGAAGATATAAAAAGATATCTGCAAAAAATAGCTGAAAACGAAAATAAGAACGTTACAGATGACGGTATGGATGCATTGGTCTATATTGCTGCAGGGGACTTGCGCAAAGCCATAAATTCATTTCAAGTTGCTGCATCCTTAGGGGATGAAATAAATTCTGAAATTCTATATAAAAGTGCTGCTACAGCGAGACCGGAAGACATTAAAGCGCTGTTAGCTCTAGCTTTAAAAGGAGATTTCCTCGCGGCAAGGGAAAATCTCGATAGATTGCTGATCGAATACGGATTATGCGCGGAAGATATAATACGGCAGATGCACAGAACTGTTTTTAACCTGCCCATACAAGAAGAGATGAAAGTGAAGCTCGTTGATCGTATCGGTGAGATCGAGTTCAGGGTTGTTGAGGGAAGCAATGAGCGCATTCAATTGGAAGCACTGCTCGCGCATTTCGCCTTGATCGGTCGGGAGATGAAAGGGAAATGAAGGAGACGAGCTTTGTTTGAACTTATGCTGGTTGAAATTGAAAAAGAGGTGATGAGATATGAAAGTGCTGGCATTTAACAGCAGTCCAAGGATGGACAAAGGCAATACTGCTATGATCCTCACTCCTTTTCTTGAGGGAATGAGAGAAGCAGGAGCGGAGGTCGAACTCTTCTATACGAAGAAGCTCAAGATCAATCCCTGTCAAGGTAATTTTATCTGCTGGTTTAAGACACCGGGCAAGTGCTTCCAGAAGGACGATATGCAAATGTTGTATCCAAAACTTCGCGAAGCTGACATATGGGTTTTCGCAACGCCAGTTTATGTAGATGGCATCACAGGTCCAATGAAGAGCTTGATGGATCGGCTTATCCCGCTCATCCAGCCATTTTTCGAGATGCGCGATGATCACTGCCGCCATCCTCTCCGCGAAGGAACCAAGCACGGCAAGATCGTGTTAATCTCCAACTGCGGCTTTTGGGAGATGGACAACTTCGATCCGCTGCTGGTTCATATAAAAGCTGCTTGCAAGAATATGAAAAGGGAATTTGCAGGAGCACTATTGCGACCCCATGGACCGGCATTGAGGGGTATGATGGAGAGAGAGGCGCCTGTAGACGACATCTTTGAAGCAGCGAAGGAAGCGGGTCGCCAACTGGTGAGGGATGGTGAGATGTCAGTCAAGACCCTAGACATAGTTAGTCGCACGCTTATGTCACTGGATGTGTATGTGCAAAAAATCAATCAATATGACCAAGAGACATTGGATGCGCTGGAGAAGAAATAGAGCTATCTGTTAAGGAAGTGTAAGCATAGTTGAGAAATTGGTGATTGAAGATTTCAATCAATTTGGGGGAAAGCACTGCCAGACGACTGCGTTGAAGAATATTTTAAACTAT
>JAUWGG010000084.1 GCA_030606525.1 Methanobacteriota archaeon
TTCCTCGCTCTGCAAAATAAAAAAATCATTCATCTCTGCTGGAATCTGAGAACCTTCGATTTGAATATCATCTATTCTCGCAAGATCAGGTAACTCATTTTTTAGCCTTCTTAAAAATTCCTCAGCATGCTTATCCAAACAAATTTCTACATTAGAACCATTATTTCTAACGTAACCTCTGCACCCTAAGGATTTAGCTATCCTATACACGGTTGGTCGAAATCCTACGCCCTGTACAACTCCATAGATGAGCAATTTCATGTGAATTCCTTTTGCATGCTTTCGCGCATTCTATCCCCAAATCAGCTGAACTAAATAAATTTTATGTTGTTTTAGTGAGCATCAACATCAAAACTTTTATATCCAAAAAGGTTTACCGATAGGATAATATGAATGTCAATGACTTCGATATAGAATGCTCGTTCAGCACGATAATAGACTACGCCCCATATATATTGGCAATTCTAGGTATCATTGTAGTAACCCTCTACAGCTTAACCTACTTGGATAGATATTTTCAGTACCTTAAGATGAAAGAAAGAAAATACGAATACATCGATGAAAGAACCTTCGATTTGATATACCAAGCATATAGCTACATTGTTCTAATAACTGTAATTGTTTCATTAATGTACATTGCTTCCATGGCTTCGCCTTTAATTAAAACGGAGACATGGCTATTCATAAGGTATACTGCGAATGTTTTTTTAGCCATAATAATCCTTCTCATTACAGCAACAATTACCAGAATCGTGGGAAAGATCATGGACCATTTAATAAAAACTGCTAGAATGGATACAAAAGCTGTTTTAAGAACGAGGATGCTTTTGATAATGGACCTTCTTTTAAGATATATGATCTATTTAATAGGTGGGTTGATAGCACTGTTGATCCTCCTCACAGCTGCTGATTTAGGGCCCCACTTGGTAACCGGTATAGAGGAGTTCATAGAAGCAAGCTTGCCTGATATCTTTCTCATCATATTCCTTCTCATAATCACTTATTTCATAAGCAAGTTCATTGGATCTATTTTGGAAGATATAAAAAAACATTCGACAAAATTCGCCCCTACGGTAATAGATGTTTACAAAACTGGATTAAGATATGGATTATATCTCATAGTTACAGCGATTTTGATATCTATTCTTTTGGGGATGGCTGGATTAGCCCAAGCTGGATTGATGGTCATCCTTACCTTCATTTTCGTAATCGCAATGCTTGTAGTTCTAATCCTCTCAACACCCCTTAAGAATATAATATCAGGTTTCGTTTTAATGAACTCAGATCCGATCGATGAAGGTGACAGGGTCAAGATCGTGGACGATCTGGTTTGTGATGTTCTCGAGATGAACCCAATGTTCATGAGAGTTCGCACTCTGAGAGGAGAAGTAATTGACATTCCAAATGATGAAGTGATTAGCAAGAAAATCGTTAATTTCAGCAGGTCGAATGAATATGCGATGTCAGTAGTCGCTACAGTAGATTTCAATATTCCGCATCAACGAGTAGAAAAAATAATGCTTGAAGCTGCTGAAAAAACAGACGGCATCGTAAACGAACCACTACCAGAAGTATACGGAAAAGAGATTGATGGCAATACCATCAGACATGAACTGTTAGCATACACAAGAACACCAGAGAAGATGAAGAAGATAAAATCAGAACTCATATATCATATACAGGAACTGTTTCATAAAAGTGATATGAAAGTTTTAATCTCTGAAAAGTAGGTGAGCATTTGGTACTAGTTTCTACGTCGTACTTTTCGGAATATAAGGACAGGACGATCAACTTTTCGCGCTATCCTATCTTGAATATAACCAAACACGTATTTCTTTAATCGCCATTGAGCACTTGCTCCCATGACTAATAGATCACACTTCTTCGCCTCATCTACAACCCCACTGACAAGTGCCTTGGTTTTAATGACCTTCGTGGTGAATGGCACATCATGAGTTTGACATAAAGCCTCCAATTTTGCTGAATATTTTTTAGCTTCTTTCAATTTACTCTCATGTGAAATTACACTCAGTATCGTTATTTCAGCACCATACTTCTTCGCCAGCAAGATCGCATAACCAGTTGCATAACTGACATGCCATTCCACTCCCGACAAAACCAATATCTTCTTTAATCTCTCAAATCCTTTAGTTCTAAATACCACAACATCACAGGGAGCATTTTGAGCGATGTAATCAATATTGGTACCCATCATCCTACCGCGGGTCCTGTATCCTCTCCACCCTAAAACCAACAGATTGATGTTCTCACCTTTCACCTCATCTATTATCGTTTCCGCTATTGTGTGAGAGATAGTTACCTTAGCACGCGCCTTCCCCCCCTCTTTTTTGGCAACCTTTTTCAGTTGTTCCATTGCCTTTATTTTTTCGTTCACCTCTCGAAAACCAACGGCGTCGATTGGAAGCGTTCTCGGTATCTCTATAACGTTCAATAAAGTTAAATTAGCATCTTCCACTTTAGCAACCAGAGAACCAAATTCTACCAATTTTACGTCTTTGGTGTCTGCAATTGGAAGTAGTATATGGTATCTCTCTTTAGCTACTTTAGGGATCGAGACAAAGGGTTTTACAGCTTCAATTTCCTCTATCTTTTTCCTTGCCTTCGGGTAATACAATGCTAGACCAAATATTATCCATCCAATAGCAATATACCATGCAATCTGTCCTACATTTCCTGGAAAGTTGAGTATATATATTGCTAAGAATATGTTTGCGAAGATAGCGATCAATGGGATAAAGGGGAATAATGGGACCTTGAACCCTCTATCAAGATCTGGACGTTTTTTTCTGAGAGTTATTAAACTCATGTTTGCAATAATGAATAATAACAAGAACATGATATTAGCGGAACCAGCGATTATTTCTATTGTTGGTAGCATAGCCATTATACCAATGATTACGCCGCTAACAATTATTGCATTATATGGAGTTTTTCTAGTACCATGGACTCTGCCAAGAGAAGAGGAAAGGCTGCCGTCCCTCCCCATAGCAAAAGAGACCCTGGATGAAGAATAAACGGTAGCGTTTAGAGCTGAAGTAGTGGAGAGCAAACCCCCAACTATCATCACCATGAAACCAATTGGTCCCATAAGGCTCGTGGCCGCTATAACCATAGCCTTGACTCCACCTTCTCCAAGTACTTCCCAACCCACGATCCCCAAAGCTACGATCATCACTAAAACATAAATGATCACAACCACTCCGATAGATATAAATATGGCTCTGGGGATATTTTTCTTTGGGTTCTTTACTTCCTCGCCAGATTGAGCGATTATCTCGTAACCCTCAAAAGCTATAAAAGTAAGTCCCATAGCTAGAAGTATTCCACTACCACCCTGTGGAAAGAAGTCATCAAAGAATTTCGCGCCAACAGTGGGATCACCAGCTATAGCCCATATCCCTGCACCTACAAAAAAACCTAGTATAGCAATCTTTAAGAGGGTAATAATACCCTCAGTCTTTCCAGTGGTCTCTGCGCCTATATAATTTATCCCAATAAAAAAGATTATTACAACTATTGCAATCGAGCGAGTAAAGAGATAAGAATCTTGACCAAATGGAATAATGTAGTATGTTCCCAGAAGCCAACCAAGATAGTGAGCAAAGGCAACTGCATATAGACTACAAGCAATCATATGAGCTACCCATGACATCCATCCACTAAGGAAACCAGTGGACCGGGACAAGCCATCCTTTGCCCACAGATAACCACCACCAGCCTCAGGATACGCTGAGCCAAGTTCAGCATAAGCCATACCAGTGAGGAGAGCAATAACGCCATTAAAACAAAATGCTAGAATGGCAGCTGGTCCCGCGACACTCACAGCACTACCAGTCAAGACGAATATACCAGCACCTATCATTGCACCTATGCCTATCATCGTAATATCGAACAATCCTAAATCACGACTAAGTTTGACCTCTACACCTTCGTCTGCTCCCTTGTTCATATCAGGTGCGATATAATTTCGTGTATTTAAAACATTTAGGATATGGATTGGAATGGATGAAAAGTGAGGTCAAATATAGAACGCATCCAAAAGATTTAATATCAATAACACTATTTTATTGTCTGAACTCATGTCCATACCCGCAAGAATAAGAAAAACGATAGACCGATGGAAGTTATATGCCCAAGTGAGTAATCTCGGAGTTATCGCAAGACGGTATTTTGTGATGAATGCTTTTGACGGGGTCTTGACCATGCTCGGCGTGATCATTGGTGCACACATATCTGGTTTAGAACCTGGTTTGGAGCCGATTGTTATCATTGCTGCAGGCATGTCCTGCAGTATGGCAATGGGTATATCGGGCTTCAGCGGCGCATACATGACGGAAAAGGCTGAAAGAAATAGGGAATTGAAATTGCTGGAGAAATCTATGTTGAAGAAAATGGATAACACGATCCATCAAGAAGCATCGGATTTTGCATCTGTGTTCATTGCGATAGTGGATGGCGTGAGTCCAGCGATTGCAGCGATGTGTGTGATCTCACCCTACATTGCAGCTAATCTAGGTTTAGTTTCTCTTTCTATGGCCTTTTATTCCTCTATCGCTGCAACTCTTGCTATCCTTTTTGTTCTAGGACTGTATCTGGCAAAGGTTTCTGAGGAAAATATTCTACGCTACGGGATCAAGATGCTTATCATTGGCGGGTTCACCGCTCTTATGTGTGCATTAATAACGATCTTGATTGGCAGCACAGTTTAGTTTTTATAGTTCTTTTGATCTTTGATAATATAATATATATATCACGATGTTATTTAGGGCGGAGATGCCATGAGAATGGTTGAAATCCTGTTGGAAATTAGAGGTGCTGAACAAAAAATGAAGTTGATGAAAGAAGAAGCACTGAAAGAAAAAGACAGGATCATTGAAAATGCTGATAAGGAATCAGATCAATTGATAAAGAACGCTCAAATCAGTACGAAGAATTTTTATGAAGACATAGTTGAGAAAGCAGGAGAAGAAATTAGAATAGAGAGGGAAAAGATCATTGAAGACGGATCGAAAGAAGCAGACCATTTGAAAAAAAATGCTGA
>JAUWGG010000139.1 GCA_030606525.1 Methanobacteriota archaeon
TTGATATCGTGTCGATCGGTCCAAGAGGTGCTGATCCTCTGCTGCCAGTGATAGATGTTCTTGCTGATGAGTCCACAGCTTCATTAAAAGCATTTTCAACGATCATTCCACTTTTCCCAGACAAAAGAACACTCGCTGGCAGTATCATTATTACTGCAATTACAATCACAAAAATCCTACCTGCAACTCTGCATTTTTCTGTTTGCATTTTGCCTCCCTCCTTTCATACAAACGCGCTTCTAAAAAGAAGCTTGCGCTATTTTATCGTCCAGTTGTATATGGTAATAAGCATATATAAGATTATTGAGAAAATCAGAAGTCGATGTATTTTTACAGCATAAAAAGAAAAAGTGTTAATAGCTTGTTATATATCAAGTTTTGATGAATGATGCAGGTGTGATATTTCTGCTGGGTTATGCTCTTTTTTGGGGTATGCGAAAAGGTGCAAGTGTGTGTGTAACGATCTGTACACCTTCTCTTATTCCCCATATCATTGAGAAGAAGATGTCATGGCGTCAAGGATTAAAAGCAGGCATATTATTCAATCTGCCCAGGATACTTTTTTTAACTGTTATTGGCGCTTTGATAGGTTATATCAGTTTTGAGCTCATACATATGTTCGAATTTCAGAGCATAATAAGGGATGTTGGCAGCATTGGATATCTTTTGGTAGGTATCTTTCTTTTCATATATGGAGGATACACATTTGCTCATGGTATTGAAGAAGCTGAAAATATAAAAGAAGGAAAATTGTGCGAGAAAACACATAAAGAAAATATTCATCCACATGCTAAATTCATCACCAAGATTGCTAAAAAAATCTCAAAGAATGAGAATTCATTTCTTTTAGCTTGGGGCGCAATTCTAGGTTTGGCTTGTATGGGCGAGGTCATATTCACCCTTGAAACTGCATTGCTAAGCGGTGTTGTTGCATCACTTGGTGGCAATTATCTCAGCGCCATGTTACTCGGGGCATCTACCATGTTCATGTTTGCCATAGGAACCTCTTTGCCTGTATTACTTGTAATGACCATCTCCGCTGGGCTATCCGCTCAAACAAAAAAAGAAAAAGCGCTCAACCTTATAAAAATAATCAGTTCAGTCATTATGATTGCCATCGGACTTATACTTATATTGAATAATCTAACGAGCATCATATTTTAGCTGTAATTAAGCAAAATTTTAAATCCAAAACAGCAATATCCTTCTATGGTATCAAAGAAAAAAGTAATGGAAATATTAAAGGATTATGATACTAATGCGCTAACCATCGCAACTGTTTGCTCCCATACCAGTCTCCAAATATTCGATGGCGCTCGCAAAGAAGGTTTTAATACCCTGGGAATAGCAATTGGTAAGCAGCCAAAGTTCTATGATGCATTTCCCAAAGCTAAGCCAGACGAATTCTTTATTGTTGAAAGTTATACAGACATAATGCAAAAAGCTGAAGAGCTCACTGAGAAAAATGTGATCATCATACCTCACGGTTCTTTTGTTGAGTATCTTGGAGCTGATAATTTTTTGAAATTAGAACTGCCAACTTTTGGAAACAGAGAGGTTTTGGGATGGGAATCCGATAGGGAGAAGGAAAGGGAATGGTTGACCTCTGCCGGTATAAAGATGCCGAAGAAGATAAGCAGACCTCAGGATATCGATAGACCAGTTCTAGTGAAATATCACGGTGCAAAAGGCGGGCGAGGTTTTTTTATTGCAAAAGATCACCACGGTTTTAAGCTGGGCATCGATCATACTCAAAAATACACTATCCAGGAATATATCTTAGGCACGAGGTATTATCTTCACTTTTTCTATTCTCCAATAAAGGAAGAAGGGTATAAATTAAGCAAAGGTTCATTGGAATTATTGAGCATGGATAGACGAGATGAATCGAACATCGATGAGATGTATAAATTGGGAGCGCAGGAGGAATTGAAGAGGTTAGGTCTCTATCCAACTTTCGTAGTTACTGGCAATCTCCCATTGGTGATCCGTGAATCTTTGCTGCCTGAGGTATTCAGGATGGGTGAGAAGGTTGTCGAGAGATCGCTCGAGCTGTTTGGCGGCATGATAGGTCCATTTTGTATAGAAAGTATCGTTACTGATAAATTGGAATTTAAAGTATTCGAGGTCTCATCCCGCATCGTTGCAGGTACGAATCTTTTCATCGCAGGTTCACCTTATTCTGATCTGATAGGGCATAATCTCTCAACTGGTCGCAGGATAGCTCAAGAGATAAAGAGCGCGAATGAAATGAAGAAGCTCAATGAGATTATCTCTTGATGATATGAAAATGAAGATCATTCCATTAGCCGCTGATTCTTTGGGTGTTCGTTCCCTTTCAGTCTATGTGGAAACCAATGATGTAAAAATATGTATCGACCCTTCCGCAGCACTCGGTCCAATGAGGTATGGGCTGCCTCCTGCTCAAGAAGAACTCACTGCCCTTTTTCAATACGAAAAGAAGATCCATCTTTTTGCTGAAAAGAGCGATGTTTTGGTGATCTCCCATTATCACTACGATCATTATGCGCCAGACGAGGATTTCTATCAGGGAAAAAAAGTTTTTGCAAAGAATAGAAAAAGAAATATTAACAAAAGTCAAATGAAGAGAGCACATGCATTTGAAAAAAAGATTGTGGAAAATTGTGAGCTCACCTATTGCGATGGGAAAAATTTTCAATTCGGTAAAACGCAAATAAGTTTCTCTGAAGCGCAGCCTCACGGTCCCCAAGGTACAAGATTGGGTTATGTGTTGATGACCACGATAGATGACGGCTTTCGTTTACTGCATGCTTCAGATGTGCAAGGACCCATTGCAGAAACTACTGCTAAAGCTATTTTGAAAAGCGCACCAGATCTATTGATCATGGATGGTCCGCCAACATACCTGTTAGGTTATATATTTAGTAGGAAAAATCTTGAACAAGCAATAAAAAATCTATTGAAAATCATCAAAGAAGTGGATTGCGAGATCATCCTAGATCATCATTTGTTAAGAGATTTAAATTATAAAGAAAGGCTGAAGGAAGTCTATAAAAGAGGAAATGTGAAAACCATGGCAGAATATCTCGGGTTAGAGAATAATATGTTGGAAGCGCGCAGAAAAGAACTTCATAAGAAAGAACAGGAAACGAATAATTAGATTAATTTAGTTCTCCACAGTCCAGACACAATCTTCAGACACTCTAATCCAATACCCACAACCAGCTTCCATCCAATCGCTGCCGATGAGTATTTTCAAATAGTAAGGCGCATTACTTCCATCATATCCTTCTACCTTCTCAATGTCAGACCAAATCCCACTCAGTGCATCTTCAACAGTTCTATCAATGAATGATGCATAGCTCACCAGGTTCCATCCTTTATACAACTGTATTGATGTGCTCTTATGTACGCGACCTGTATCAATGAAGTGATCTCCTCCAATGGTAACATTCACCCATATGCCCATTGTTCTGTCCATTTCAGTGAAATCATTAAATCCAGATGGTTTAATGGTTGAATA
>JAUWGG010000191.1 GCA_030606525.1 Methanobacteriota archaeon
CCATAAATAAACCCTTCTCTTTTTTTCCGCTATGCTTCTGACCGCTATCTATCTTCGTGTTATACCAAGTCTTGGTAGTAAAGAAATCGAATCCATATACGACAAGGCTTTTGAAATTTATATGTTTGAGGATGAAATTAAAAGCCATCATTCCAGTAGTGGGATTTATGGAGAGTTTATCATAGAGCGCATCCCAATCTTCTGGCGGATTCTGTATGGCGTTCTTCAGCGTCCAAGAACTTGCCAATCTGTTACAAGCAGTCATCCAGAGAACAAATCGGGGATCGAACGACCTCTGGATATTATCACCACTCATATGCGTGGATAGGAAAAGTATATCCGTACGACTGCCAATGAACTTCTCTTTCCCTCGTGGCGTCCCCCTATTCATCCTCCCAACTATATCAAACGAGTCTATATCTTTCTTTCCATTGAGAATGGAATTAGCGTTTCCCAGAATGCAAATCTTTTTGCCTTTGCAAAATTCCTGTATTTCAGCAAGTGATTGATTTGCCAAATATACAGGCTTCCTGCTTTTTGAGCGCTTATATTTTCTGCTCAATTGAAAATGCTCTATAACCGGACTAGCTTGATAACGAGATTGACTGTCATATATCATGCAGTATTCAACAGGTAGTGCCTTCCATTTGATTTTATTTTTCTCTCTATCAAATACGGCTCTCAGGTTCTTCTGCGGCATGTGGGTATTCGGATGCAGTCTATCATGTTCTATCCATTTTTCGACCAGGAAGCGTGCTCCCTTTGTATTCCCAAAATAAAGCGTTCCAGAAAGAAGCTCTTTTCTTGGATGATGAAAATGGCAGGCAAAATCACAGTTAAGATTATTGAACAACACGGGATTCATGCGTATCTTGGCATCCGCATCAACATAAACAATCGAACGTCCGGGATGTTTGTTCATCATTCGCTGAATAAACAATGGCTTATAATATGTATTTTTATGCCAGTTACCCCTATCTTGAATTCCCACAACGTCATTCTCTAAATTGAACCGTCTCAGAGTAACCCTTAAATGTTCTACCTCGCTCTCATATCCAGTTCCCTTGGTATAATAAGATATGATCACAGGCCGTTTTATCGGTTTTATATCGCTGAATTCTCCGAACTTGAAGCATTTTAATTTACTCTTAGGATTGAGATTTATGACCCGGATACCCTTCTTCTTGAGTTCCGATTCTACTCTTTTGAAATCAACAATAAATGATTCATATACTCTATCGATTTGATTCTCAGGATAACCGTCATGCCAGTGTGCTTGTTTGCCTCCCCTGCTTTCCATATCAAATCCCAGGAGATATATCGGATTAGCGCCCAAGCAGACGGCAAGACTCAGAGCACCAAATCCCGAACTATGCCCGCTCCTAAGACCATCTTTCATAGCATCGGCTTTCTTGTATGTATCTAATTTATTGAGTATGAATATACCTTTTGGATAATCATAGCCAGCGGAATTAAGCCAGACGGAGATGCCCTTGAAATCCTCAAATTTCTTTTTGGCCTCCTGCCCTAATTTTCCCGTTGTTATCCATCGATAGAGATTATTATCCATAGCATAATTAATTGTGCAGTTGCCCATCTCATAAGCACGATTCACACCGATTACAAGCTCGTTCCGGAGTTTGGAGAAATCGAAGCCCTTTAGGCTTTCGCCTCCTCCAATGATGAAGCATCTTTGATTTTTCCATGATCCATCAGGCAGAATGTCATACAGCATCCGCCCATCTTCATAATTAAGAATCACTGGTTTTCTACCTACTGGGGAAGAACCAAATCCTTTTTTTATAAGACCTTGCCAATTTGCCCTTATGGCCCTTTGTCTATCCGCTTCAACCCTACAATTCTCTCTTTTTCTATTCATCTCCTCTACGATATCAGTGACTACCTTATCACCTGTGGTAAAGATTCCCCGCTTTTTAATAGATGCTTTCGGGGGTTCAACTCTGGAACCAAAGGTTTTTGATTCCAAGGGTCCCTTTCTTTGAGCCTGTTTGTCCTTCACGAATTTTTCAATTTGACCTTCCACTATTTAACGCCTCCTACGCTTCCTTTTCTGCGATTTATATCTCCAGGCTCCAGAAAAATATGATAAATTTCCAAACAAACAGTGTCTTCCAATCCTTCGAATTGATGTTCAAAGCCCGCATATACAGCCGAAGTTTCACCCTTTCCAATTACAGTTTCATCTATTAACTTCTTATCCATCCATACTTTGACTTTGAGTTTGCCTGATATTACATGGAATATGTTTATCTTTCTGTGGGCATGAATTGAGCAATATCCTCCTTTGACTACTTCTATAATATGAATCTCTACGTTCTGGGAC
>JAUWGG010000185.1 GCA_030606525.1 Methanobacteriota archaeon
AGAAAATCATCATCTAAATATTTCTCAACATTCTTTATTGCCCCACCAGTACCACGAGGTTCTTTCTCTTCAACAACGATCCATCCTAATTCCTTTTTCTGTACATACTCTTCGACCATGTCTTTCATGTAACTAACAGCCAAAATAACTTCGTCCACTTCTTTTGGTAAAGTACTTACGATGTGCTCAACTAAGGATCTGTTCAAAAGAGGCATCAATGGTTTTGGTCTGGTATGTGTTAATGGTCTTAATCTTGTACCCTCTCCACCAGCTAAAATTACAACGTGCATAATAAAATCAAGTTTATGATTGAGGAACGATAGTCACAACATTGTTACCGCGCAAAACAACCATACCCAGTCTTCTTATCTGTTCGTCTTTAGTTTCCTCTGTATCTTCCAGGACCATGTTCATATAGTCATCGTAGCCAACAAGTTTCCCTTCCAGGATCCTGTTATCTTTCAGCAATAGCGATACTTTCTTGTTCATTGATTTTTCAAGCACATGTAAAGGCATTACCATATAATCCCCCCGTCGGATAAGAGTGTGATTAGATTTAAAGGTTTTGTCTTTTGATCCTTTCGCACTTGCGTTACTTTTTTACTAATGCAGATGCAAGTGCAATTGATATGGCATAGTCTTTTTGAGCGGGGGATGTATCTATGTAAACCTTCTCGAAATTTAAAAGTGGCGCACCTATCGTTTTTCCCTCACCTAAAAAACAAAGAGTGCGAAAAATTAGGTTTCCAGTTATTCCACTAGGTGCAACGATGAAATTGCATTCATCGATCGCTTTTTCTAATTCGATTCCATAATGTCTTATCCATATTCTTTTGGTCCTTGTAAGTTTGGTAATTTTCTCGTTGATGCGGAATATCCTATCTATTCGCTCATCTCTGCCAGTGTCCTCTTTTCTGCAGCCAGAGATCAAACCTGTCTTAGGTCTTATACCAAGCTTTTTGAAAAGCTCACAACCATATCTTAAAACCTCTATTCTTTGTTTGATCGTATGAGCATCATCTATCCCAACCGGTGCTAAAAAAAAGTTTTTTCCTTTGGAGGTTTGAAGCAACATTGCTCTTAATGAATGATCTAAATGAAATGCGGTTTTCAATTCTTTTAATATTGTATGATTCGCTAAATTACCTGTAACGATCCCGTCCACAACATTTTCTATCAGCGCGGATACAAGTTCTTTTGCATCCTCAAATATTTGTACATCCCCATAGCCCTTTTTCTTCGCCGAGGAGATGCTTTTCTCAATGAGCTTCTTATTCCCATTCATCCCAATTCCTATTTTTGCTTTTTTTTCTTTTGCCAATATTTCAATCGTATCTATTGATATTACTTCTTCCATTGCATCCCTCTTAGCATCACATTGCTAACGCATATTATTAAATTTCGCATGGTTCAAGGATCTCATCGAACTTATACTCTTCCCACTTCATTTCATTCAACACGATTTTCAATTCTACGGGTGTTAAGATGGGGATCTCATATCTCATGTAATTATCAATAGCGATTCTAGGACAAGCTGTTGAGACCCATGCATCGACATCAAAAGATTGTAGATATGAGGGATCGAAGTTCCCCATGGTTAAAAATAAAGCTTTTTTGCCGTGATCTTTGATCAGCTTATTCAGCTCACGAGCTAATGCCCATCTTCTTTGTCCAATTTTCGTTCCAACCAATATCCCGAAGTTCTTTGCATTTTCTGCTCTCACGATCGCTCCGAATCGCTGCCTTAGTATTTTCTCTTTGATCTTTTTAATATCTCTAACCTCATTTGAATAGGGATCCGCTGCAATCACTTCTTTTTGAGTCGTTAAAGCTACCCCCAATGGATGAAAATTTCCACTGCCTATGAATAGATAAGCGTCCACCTCATTTAAGATGGAAGTCGCTGAAGAGAAATTGCATCCCAGGACTTGTCCGTCGTAAGCGATCCTGTCATCTCCTTTTCCTATTACCGTTCCAATTCCCTTTTTCTTTAAAAATGTTGAAATGATGGACAAATGATCGATATGTTGAACTGTTGTAACCAAACCTAGCTTTCCTTTCAAGCTTCTTGATGCCTTGTCAACGACCTTCAGCACGTCCAAATTCGATCTTACCTCGATGAATAGTACAGGTTTATCGATCTTTATAGATGGAATGCTTGAATGACCGAAATGCACGAGCAGATCAATACCCATGCCGCTATCTAAATCGCATGCTCCATAACAGGGTTCAGCTGATATTATCACTTGAACATCACAATTCCTTTCAATATGCTCAGCAATTCTTCCTGCATACCTCTTTAACCCTTCTGGAAACTGCAGCCCCACTGTTCCATATTTTTTTTTCAAAATGGTTTTGCATATATTCTCAAGTTCAAAATCGTAATCAGTAAACATTAAATCTCACCCAATTCTTTGCATGTTTCTTCTAGATATGGGATGAAATTATCTATCAC
>JAUWGG010000110.1 GCA_030606525.1 Methanobacteriota archaeon
CCCGAGCTGTATGAGAATCTCAATGGTCTTTTCGATCTACCTTGGAGAAGAACACCGAATCATGATTATAAGAAATATGTTGGCCGATTGTACAAGAAAAATGGTACATCTGAGTAATCAATTTTGAAAATATGGATAGACAGAGGAAACAATGAACCATATACCGAATGCGAGGAGCAAGACCCCACAAGTCCCAAAAACGATCTTATGTGTTTTTTCACTCCATAAATGTTTTGTTTTAAACACCGAGAATGTAACAAAATAATCAAAGATAAAGTCGCAAGACCAATGGATCAAGGTGAAGATCACGAGGATCCATAACCCAAAACCAACCGCTATGGAAATTAAAATTGCGCCAATCGTCATCCACCAGACAAAGAAACCTGGATTTAAGGCTGTGGTTAATATGCCTACAACCAATGGGCTATATGGTATATATTTAGTACCTTCACCGACCGTTCTTTTAAGTTTGAACATAGCATAACCCATGTATATCAACACCAATCCACCACCTATGCCGATGAGTAAGAGCAAAGGTTCTCGATTCAAGAACTGCTCAAGTCCAAAACCAATGAATGCGATCAGGGGAAGCTCGATCGTTCCATGTCCAAGCGCAATGAATAGGCCAGCATTTTTACTCTCATAGCCTTTTACAATGGTTGCAGCAAGCGCTGGTCCCGGCATCATCACACCTGTAAAGGATATGATAACTGTGGTTAGAAAGAACAACCATAAACTTGTGGTAACGGTCAAAGATTCTTCACCTGTATAGGTATAGAGCTAAAGTTTAAATTTATTTCCTGCAAGAAGGATAAGCTTTTTACATCCTAAATCCATTTACCAAAACCATGAAGCAAAATACCAGATTGATCCTTGCATTAGATGAAATAGATAGGAAAAGAGCAATGAAGATAGCAGTGGATGTTAGTGATTATGTGGATGCGATAAAGGTCAACTATCCTATTGTTTTGGCTTGCGGATTAAAAATAATTAAAAGATTGAGTAAAATTGCTGATGTGATATGCGATTTTAAAGTCGCGGACATCCCAAATACCAATCGGCTCATTGTAGAGCAAGTATTTAGCATGGGTGCTGCAGGGATAATCGTACACGGTTTCATTGGTCACGATTCAGTCAAAGCATGTGTAGATTCTGCAAAAGGAGATGTTTTTGTTGTGACCGAGATGAGCCATCCTGGCGGTAAAGAATTCACACAGCCAATAGCTGATAAATTAGCTCGATTGGCTGTTGAAGTTGGAGCCAATGGTGTGATAGCACCAGCAACCAGACCAAAACGTATTGCCCAGATTAAAGAACTAGTGGGGGATTTAAAAATATTGTGCCCTGGCGTAGGAGCGCAGGGCGCTTCACCAGCAGAAACAATAAACGCTGGTGCAGACTACATAATCGTTGGTAGAGCGATATATAAAGCAAAAGAACCAAAGAAAGCAGCGCTTAAGATTGCAGATGAGATAAAGATGATGTTGTAGAGGTTTGGGATTGAACTGAATCTCAAAAAAACATACAGTACTTTCACTTATCTCCTTCTTTCATTTATATCAGTGCTTTGCACTAATTAGTTAATGTATGAATACAAATAATCAACGGAGTGAAAAAAGAGAAAATAAAAGGTTCAATAGAACGATCGATTTCAAAGAAAAACACACTAACCTTATGTATCTCTTAGACTATACGGATAGCGAGTTAATTAAAAGGTTAGATGTCATACGGGGGAGAATATGGCAATAGAGAATGCAGCTGGATTTACGATAGAGGATCTGATTGTAAAATGGGAAGGGTTCTTTGACGAATACGGGTATAGAGCTAAGATCACAAACACCGCTGATGTTTACCCAGAAGAAAAAAGCCTTTTTGTTGATTTCGAGGAGATGGATCGCTATAATACAGAGCTTGCTGAGTATCTCCTCGATCATCCAAACACGGTAATCTATGCTGCAAAAAAAGCAATGAAGAATGTCTTTCCAACTGGTGAAGACATTGTCTTGCATTTTCGAATAAAGAATTTACCGAAAGACACAGCAGTCGAGATTCGGAAGCTCAGGAGCAAGCATCTAGGGAAGTTTTTAGCTATCGAGGGCCTAGTAAGGAAGGCTACTGAGGTAAGACCAAAACTCACCGATGCTCTATTTAGATGCATGCGCTGCAATGCCGTTATCAAGGAAAAGCAAGAAGGCACACGTTTCAAAGAACCACTAGAATGTTATAAAGATCATGGTGGATGCGGGAGAGCCATTGGATCAACGAAGTTTGAATTGCTTTCTGAGAGATCACTTTTCGTTGATGTTCAAAAGATCGAAATTCAGGAAAGTCCAGAAGGTTTAAGGGGTGGAGCGCAACCTCAGCGTTTAACTGCCTGGGTGGAAGACGATATCTCGGGCATCATGTCCCCTGGTGATAGAGTAGTTTTAAATGGGACACTGCGGAATGTGCAGAAGAGGGAATCCGGGGGTTTTCGCGCAAAATCTACACTCTTCGACATCTTCTTGGACACGAACAGCATCGAGTTGAAAGAGTATGCATTTGAAGACGTGAAAATTACCCCTGAAGAAGAAAAGGAAATACGAGAAGCTGCCTTGAGTAAGGATTTGTTTGTAAATCTCATTGGTTCAATATCGCCAGCGATCTATGGGATGAATGTTGAAAAAGAAGCCTTAGCTCTTCAATTGTTCGGAGGCGTTCCAAAGCACATGCCTGATGGCACGAGGATAAGAGGCGATATACATCTTTTATTGGTCGGTGATCCTGGCACTGCGAAATCGCAACTTTTGTCTTATATTTCACAACTTGCGCCTCGGGGTATATATGCATCAGGCAAAGCATCTAGTGCAGCTGGTTTGACAGCGGCAGCGGTTAAAGACGAGTTTGGTGAAGGGCGATGGACATTGGAAGCAGGTGCACTGGTGCTCGCTGATATGGGCGTAGCCTGTATCGATGAGCTTGACAAGATGAGCCCGCAAGATAGGAGCAGTATGCATGAGGCGATGGAGCAGCAGAGGATAAGTATTGCCAAGGCAGGAATACAAGCTACACTCCAATCGAGATGCTCTGTGTTGGGCGCAGCGAATCCTAGATTCGGACGTTTTGATGAGCATAGGTACATATCAGAGCAAATAGACTTGCCTCCAGCTCTTCTTTCACGTTTCGACCTCATCTTCCCAATAATCGATAAACCTTCGGATAAGGATGCTGATATGGCTGACCACATACTGAGGGGACATCTTGTAGGAGAGATGAGAGAGGTCTCTGAGGAAGGCATTGACATGAAATTAGAAAAGGAGGAGAAGGACCTGATCGCGAGTTATGAACCTGCCTTCACGCCACAATTCTTCAGAAAGTACATTGCCTATGCGAAAAGAATAAATCCTGTTATGGAAAAGGAAGCTATGGAGGCAATAAAGGATTATTATTTAAGCATTAGGAAGATGGGAGAAGCAGAAGGTTCTTCCATACCTATAACACCGCGGCAGCTTGAAGCATTTGTACGATTGTCAGAGGCGAGCGCAAGAGCTAGATTGAGCAAAGAGATAACGTTAGATGATGCAGGGCGGGCCATACGAATAGTAAGGGAATATCTGAAGAGAGTGGCTGGAGAAGCAGGTGGATTCGACATCGATATTTTAATGACTGGTACGAGCAAATCACAGCGGGAGCAAATGATAATATTAAGAGATATAATTCAAGAATTGACGGATCGAGATGGAAGTGCAGATATAAAGGACATTATTGACGAATCATCGAAAAAAGAGATAAGTGAGGGTAACGTGCAAACATGGGTTAACAGATGGAGTCGAGATGGGGAGATCTATGAATCAAGTAGAGGTCGTTATAGATTTGCATAGGAATTTGTTGGGAAGGTGAAGATGCTTGATCTGCATGAAAGTGCACAAATATAATAATGAGATCCTTGTGGCAGCTAGTGATGCTGATCTAATAGGAAAAACCTTTGTAGATGGGAAATTAACCCTTCAAATCTCAAAAATATTTTATGGGGAAGAGATCGTCACAGCAGAGCAGTTAATCGAAAAATTGGAAATCGCAACGATCGCAAATCTTGTGGGAAAGGAGGTGATCAGCATAGCAATTAATGAAAAATTTATTAAGGAGGAAGGGATAATAAGAATTGCGGGCATTCCTCATGCCCAGATGGTGTTGATCGAGTGAAATGGCGTTGCATCGAATGCGGGAAAGAAGATAAATT
>JAUWGG010000127.1 GCA_030606525.1 Methanobacteriota archaeon
ATGACTAATTTATTGACAATGGTGCTCGTCCGTGGTGCTCCTTGACATTTCAATACATGCATCTATAATTTGAAATCAGTATATAAGAAATTTAATCACTTTTGTAGATTCAGAAAATTTTAGAGGAGGAAAAATGGATGACAGATTGAAACTCGGGCTCGATGCTGTACCAAAAGGCGTAAGTCATGCTGACATCAGGTTAATGGAATGGGAAAAAGAAGAGATCTTAATCAAGAACGGCAAGGTCGAAAACATAACAAAGGTATTAGACTCAGGTATTGGTGTACGATGTGTTTCCCATGGTGCATGGGGCTTTGCTGCAACTTCGGATGGTTCAAAAGACGCAATCAGGACAGCTGTTCATTGTGCAGCAGATGTTGCCAAAGCCTCCAGTCTTACAAAAATCAAGGATGTTGAAATATCTGAAAAAGAAGTGGCCACAGGGATACACACAGTCGAAGTGGCCAAAGATCCACTTAAGATATCAGCTGATGAAAAAATCAATTATCTTCTACAATGTGATAAACATCTTAGGGCAGTGGACGGTGTTTCCTTATCAGAATGTTGGATAAAATCCTGGCATGAGCGTAAATGTTATGTTGACACTGACGGTTCGGATACTGAACAGAACTTTGTTGGTATTCATTTTGGTGTGAGAGCATCCGCCATCAAAGGCAATGATCTCCAGGTCAGGACGTATCCTTCCTTCTATGGTCAGGGACAACATCGAGGCTATGAACTCATCGAGGAGCTGGATCCACTAGGTCAATGTGAGCGGGTAGGTGAAGAGGCAGTGATGCTTGTGAATGCGCAAGAGTGTCCATGCAAGACTACAAATCTCATCTTCACACCAACGGTTATGGGTATCTTTATTCATGAAACGGTTGGTCACCCGACTGAACTCGATCGTGTTTTGGGAACCGAGGCAAATTTTGCGGGAACATCTCATCTCGTTCCTGAAAAATTGAATACGTTCCGCTTCGGATCTGAATTGGTCACACTTGTTGCTGATGCTACGATCCCACATGGTTTAGGCTCATTCTGGTATGACGATGAGGGAGTTCCAGCACAGCGTACTGAATTAGTCAAAGATGGAATCTTTGTTGGCTATCTCACATCACGCGAAACCGCCAAAGTCCTAAATCACAAATCAAATGGGACAATGCGCGCACAACGTTGGTGTCACATTCCATTAATCAGAATGACTAATATCAATCTTGAGCCGAAAGAAGGGACTTTAGATGATGTAATGACGACAACTGATGGATACTTACTTGATGGTTTTAAATCATGTTCCATTGATGATCGGAGGCTCAATTTTAATCTAGGAGCGGAAATCGCGTGGCGAGTCAAGCATGGCAAAAAGTTGCAGGTTATCAAAAACCCTGTCGTTTCTGGAATAAGTTATGAGTTTTGGCGAAATGTTGATTTTGTGGGTGGTAAAGAATCATGGGTACTTTATGGCTTGCCAACATGTGGCAAAGGTAAACCATCTCAGGTTATGAAAGTCGGACACGGATCTCCGCCAATAAGAATTAGAAATGTAAAATTGGGGGTGTGATGGAGCAATATCAAATAATAAAGAGCAGAACGCATGAAGGACTAACAAGATTTGCCAACTCGGCAATTCATCAGAATGTAGTAATGGATGAAACTGAGAGTACTGTGCTCTATGTCCTCGATAAGAAGATTGGAATACTATACTCAATCGGCAAAGAACCCAATCTTCAAGCTGCTAAAGAGATTGCCCTCAATTCGAAAATGAATCCTGATTTTGCATCTTTACCCGATGTTGATGAAGCTGGTCAACCAAAATTCAAGGGCAGTTTTTCTGAAACTACTGCAATGGCACCGCCAGAAACCAGGGCCGAATTGGTCAAGGAAACACTAGCATTATGTAAGGATAGAGAATTGCAGGCGGCAGGATATGTGTCAACTGGTTTTATAGAAAAGGATATTGAAAATTCACTTGGTGTAAAAAGGAACGACCGCACGAGTTTTGCTGAATTTACAATCACCACAATCGGTGTTGGTACCGGATATTCGACAACTAGAAGTTATGATTTGAATCAAATAGACATCAAAAGAATGACAGGTGAAGCAATAGAAACTGCTTTAAAGAACGTCAATCCATGCAAGATCGAACCTGGTGAGTACCAGGTACTTCTTGAACCTCTGGCCGTCCATGAACTCTTTTGGTTCTTGGCGTGGATCGGTCTTGGGGGTTTATTTTATGATGAGAATCAGTCCTGCTTTTCTGGCAAGCTTAATCAGGCAATAACTTCACCCCTTCTGACCTTCTCTGACGAGCTAATTCCAGAACTTCCAGGTTTTGGCATCGACATCGAGGGGGTTGCGCGGAGAAAAACGCTGCTCGTTGAAAAAGGTATCCTTAAGAATCTTGCTTATGATTCTTATTCTGCCCACAAGGTTAATAAAAAATCAACAGGAAATGCATTCTCGCTAGTCTCACCTTTTGGTGGATTTCCATTCTCAATTAATGTTGCTTCTGGCAAAACTGATTCTACAAAAATGTTGCGCGAAATGAAGAGAGGTCTTTTGATTAAAAGATTTTGGTATACTCGGCCTATCGATAGAAAGAATGGAATCCTAACCGGAATGACAAGGGACGGAACATTTCTTGTGATTGATGGGAAGGTTGACCGTCCTGTAAAAAATCTTAGATTCCAAATCTCGTTGCCCGAGATCCTTAAAAAAATAAAAATGGTTGGAAACACACTCAGACTCTTTGAATATGGACGATTCCCCCATCTCTTGATTGATGATTTCAATATCACAGGAATGACTGGTTAACTGACGAGGGTGCTGGATAACGTAACATTTTTGTGGTATCTAGCTGTTCTTATTCAAAGCACAAAATCATAAATCCGCGAGGAAATTGTCAAAATGTCATGTTGTAAATATCGTCGAAGATATCGAGAGTAGCGAGATGAAGTAGCGAGATGCACCGTCCCTCTTTGTAACGCATGAATCCACCTTCCTCTTCGGTCATTCCCCGACTTGCTGTAGTCCTGCTTGCTCTGTTAGTACTGAGTGTAATCGAAGTGAGTTGTATGTCGAAGGGATCGGGGAATCCAGTGTACTTATGACCGCAGGTATATTTTCTACTTTCGAAGGCTGACCACAATTCCACCCTTTCTTATCCGCGTAATCATGAGCGAAGCTCTATTGACTCTTCAACAGAATTGAGGCATAATAAATATATAAATGATTGCAACTGCAACATTTGTATAACGAGGAGTGAAGAATGAAAAAACGCAAGAGGAAAGAAGAAAAAAAAGGTTCTCGCAGTTTAGTAATCCATAGGTTGGAAAATGTTTCTAAATTAGTGTTTAAAAAACATTACAATCTTATAACTGAACTCATCGGAAGTTCTCCTGGAGTATATGCACTATATGACGAAAGAGACTTATATTATGTAGGAAAATCTACAGATCTTCGGAAAAGAGTTAGGCATCATCTTCGGGATAGACATTATGCAAGTTGGACACATTTCAGTTTGTATCTTGTCCGACGAGCTGCCCACATTAGTGAAATTGAAGCATTGATAGTAAGAGTAGCCAATCCAAAAGGTAATCGTGCGATTCCTAAGGGTAAAAGTAGCACAATGTTCAAGAAATTGAAAGCAATGGTAAAACAAAAACAGCAACTTGAATTAGAGGAGATGTTCGGTACTCGAAAACCAAAACAAAGGAAGCAACGAAGCTCTCTACACCCAAAGACCTTAAA
>JAUWGG010000163.1 GCA_030606525.1 Methanobacteriota archaeon
CCGATTTCAGCTCCATTCAATACAGTTGCATGCATCCCTATGATCGTGTTATCGCCTATTCTTGCTCCGTGAACTATGCTGCCGTGAGCTAAGGATACATTTTTCCCTATTATCGTTGGATATGAAGAGGAAACATGGATAACTGCATGATCTTGAATATTTGAACCTTCACCAATTCTAACAGAATTTAAATCAGCTCTGATGACCACACCGAACCAAACACCGCATCCTTTCTCAATGGTCACATTCCCGATGATGAATGCCCCTGCTGCAATAAAACATGATGGGTGAATATTCGGATTCATGTACGGTTAATATAAGGAGAAGGATAAAAAATTATGCATCTTTTTTCGAGTGTTGCTCTAGCCTGAAGGTTTTCCCAATTCCACTCTCTTGGGAAAATGTTTCAATATTACGATATCACCAACTGCTCTAACCCAACGATAGGGGATGGTGATACTTCTTGAGTCTTCAACTAACAAAGGATTTGTCTCGGCAACAAAAATGCCATCGATCCTGCATCCGTCTACGTCAACCACGAGATTATCAACATTCCCTACAAGAGTGCCAGCATTAGTATACACCTCAAGACCTATTATCTCAGAAATCTCCTCGAACATACTTACCCCTTTCCTTGTCTTTTTGACTTTAACTATAATAGATTACATATTAATGAATGCTTCGGTTGTGCCCTGTGAAGATAAAAGGATTTATAAGGGCATCGAACGATAATCGAGATATGGAAACCGATGTGCTGATAATAGGTTCCGGGACAGCTGGCGTTCAAGCCGCTATCTACGCTGCAAGGAAGGGATTACAAATTACGGTTCTTGGTAAAACAGAACCAGGATTTAGAGAGAAAAGCGCTGAGCTTTTAAAGAATAGAAAAGCACAAGCTGAAGATCATGGAACTAGTTTTTATGATGAGGATATTTTAATGATTAAAAAAGAAAATGATGGATTTCTAGTAAAAACGGAAGAGGGGAAAGAGATCACTTCGAAAGCATTGATCTTGGCTGTGGATATTCACAAGAAAAAATTGGATGTGAAAGGAGAAGAAAGATTTCACGGGAAGGGTGTTAGCTACTGTGCAGAGTGTGACTGTGCCTTTTTTAAGAATAAGGATGTGGTTGTAATTGGAAACGAGGTTGGAGCTGTGAGCAGTGCTTTGCTCCTCAGGAAATATGCAAGTAGGGTCTATCTTGTAACCAGTGAACTTAGAGTGGGAAAAAGATTGAAGGAAGAGCTTAATGAGAGTGATATCGAGGTTTATGAGGGTGGAATTGTTAAAGAGATTTATGGGAATGAAATGGTAGAGGGCATTGTATTAGATAACGGCGTGAATATAACCGCTCAAGGCATCTTCATCGAGCTTGGAGCGAAGGGTTCTATAGAACTCGCGATACCCTTAGGTGTTTCAGTAGATGCGGATGGTCATATCCCGGTAAATGAGGACATGGAGACTAATGTAAAAGGCGTATATGCATGTGGTGATATCACAGGTCCACCTTTACGATTCGCTAAGGCTGTGCGTCAAGGGTGCATTGCAGGTACTAAAGTCGCCGAGTATGTGAAAGGCAAAAAATGATACCATTTCACGCTAATTGAAATGATTTCTTAATGTGCATCAATACCCTTTTATCTTAATTTTGTTATGCTTTGACCTTTACCAAAAATATTAATTAACTTAAATGCATTAACTACTTCGATAATATGAAATTTGGAATAACGGTTGTTAGCAATACGCCATTGACCCCCATAATGGATATAGATGAAGTAGCGATCACCTTTTTGGAGCAAATAGGTTATCTACCAAAAGGTTATGGACCAAGAACAAGTACCTCAAATATTAAAGAGAGCGTGCCGTATCGATTGTTCGTTGAGTTCTTTCTAAAGAGGCGCGGGAAACCTTGGTTAATCGATGACCTAGCTACTGCTTTAAAGACATCCAAACCAACTATATACAGGCATATCAATAAGTTAAAATCCATGGATCTCCTTGAAGATCTGACAGTAGAAGATAATTATGGGCAGAAAAAAAAGGCCTATAGGATCAAATATGGTGATCTGTCAAAGGCGTGGAACTTCGTTGAAGCTCATGTTGCTGTTGCAATAGAAAACTATAGAAAGACGGTGAACCATTTACAGTATCTGTCTGAGAAAGAAAGGAGGTAAAAGATATGAAAAAGAATGAAGAAATCGTGCTTACGGAAGGATCTAAATACAGAGTGAAATCTCTTGAAGCGAAAGATAAACCCATGGTAACCCACGGCACATTCAAGGGTTATACAGCCATAGGAAGCAATGAGGGAATTTGCATTGAATTGGACGAATCATATAAAGATGCTGCTGGAAGGCTCAGAGTCATCCCCACCCATATGATCCTGTCAATCGATGTGATAAAGGTTAAAAAAGAGAAGGACAAAAAGGAAGAAAGACCGTCCACATATTTCAGATGATATGGTGCAGATCAGAGATGGGACCTTAGATGCGAGGATTCTGAAGATCCTCTTAGAATCATACCCTATAACTGTGGAAGAAGTGAGGAAAGAATTAGGTGTTTCAAAGAGGACAATGGAAAGAGCAATAAAGCATTTAGCGATTCAAGGGTTTATAGAATTGGAAATTTTGCCAGATAAGACTTTTATCAGATTGCTTAAGCAAGTTAATTTCATTGGAAAGGATGTAACACAAAGAAAGGCTTTTAAAAAGAAAGGTCCGAAGAAAGAGAAAAAAGAATACGAAGGCATGATGTTTGGTTAATTGTAGTTTGTGAACTACCCAACAGCTAAAGCATGTTGGCTTCCTGCTTCATCGAGCCATCCGTCAGATTGGCTCTCGACCCTCTCGGTTACATACCGATTACGAGCAAAGCTCACAGGTCTACACAGG
>JAUWGG010000133.1 GCA_030606525.1 Methanobacteriota archaeon
CACGCCGTCAAAGAAGGCAAAGATCGCTTTTTTCGCTCCTTCCAATTCGTGCCCCTGCAGCGTTTCTAGCACTGCCAGCACCTTAGAGCCGATTATCAATGCCGATTTTATCCGCTCTGCGAATTGATAATTGATTATCTCCTTTTTTGTCATAATCACGAATCAGACTTACCAGCTAAAAAAACTTTTTGTTTTCACGACGTACGCGGCCACAACCAGTCACAAACCACCGTTCTGAAGAACGGGGCATCTAAGTGGATGCTCGAGAGTTTGGTATTTCAATCGGTTCTTTTGCTTTATATGTTCTTTTCAGGTGCAAAATATAAGTTTCTTAACAGCGATTGATTAACTTGACTTTGTCTGATTTGACCTGAACCCATCGCACTCCACACCCATCTATCACACGTACAGTAGTTAGATATATTAATACCATCTTCCACATAAAGTCCATCCACCAATAAACGAGGGAACAATGGATGGAATAAACATTGAGTTGCACATCAACGATCTGTTTCGGATATTCGGTAAATTGAGGCATGTCCATGACAAATGTACATCATACTTCCGCAGCAAAACCCGTAGCGCCGCTACCCAGTCGTTTAAGTACATTCGGGGAAAATTTATCAAGCAAGAGCGCGGCAACATGACAGAGTACGCCAAAGTCGTTCCGGACTGCAACAACCAGTCGCTTCAGAATGCAATCTCCGAGTCTCCATGGGATGAAAGACCGGTAATCGACCAGATCAGAGAGATGTGACCGAATTAATCGGGGATCCGGTCAATGGCTCCATTCATGTAGACGAATCAGGATTTGTAAAGAAGGGGACAGAGTCGGTCGGCGTAAAACGCCAATATTGCGGTCGTCTCGGAAAGGTCGAGAACTGTCAGGTCGGTGTATTTCTCGGATATGCGAACGGAGCTTACCGAACCCTGATCGATGAAGCGCTTTACCTCCCAAAAAGTTGGGCAGAGGATTGGGAACGTCGTGAAAAGTGCGGTGTTCCAGAAGATGTCGTGTTCAAGACGAAAGCCGAGCTCGCATTGGAAATAATCCCCCACGCGAGGGACAACGGCGTCCCATTCGGATGGATCGGGATGGATTCCTTTTTTGGAGAGCAGCCATGGCTTCGGAATGAAATTGAATCCAAAGGGATGATATATATCGCCGATATACCGGTAAACACCAGAGTCTGGTTGAATAAACCAGAAACAGGTATACCAGAGCGAAAAGGAGATCGTGGCCGCATTCCAACGAAAGAGAAGGTGCTTGAGGGTGAACCGGATCCAATCGAGGTGAGGAAGGTGAAGGATCAACTGGATGCGGAGCAATGGAACCATGTCTTCATCAGAGACACCGAACGGAAGAAGCTCTGGTCGAATATCGTCTGCATTCGTGTGTATCCAGTGGTTGATGGGCTTCCCAGGGATGAGATATGGCTGATCATTCGGATAGATGATGGGGACGAGTCTTTAAAGTACCAATTCTCTAATGCTCCACCTGATACAGGCGTAGAGCGGTTTGCCCAGATGTCCTGTAGCAGATACTGGATAGAGCGTGCATTCGAGGATGGAAAAAGGGATAGCAGGTCTTGCAGATTACCAGGTACGTGGTTGGACCGGATGGCACCACCATATGGCGCTATCTCTGCTTGTAATGCTAGTTCTATTGATGCTGGTCATGGATCTCGGTAAAAAGGCAGAATTACTGACATTTCAGGATTTGAAAGAGATCCTTGAGGTAATGCTGCCAAAAAAGGAGATTAGGAAAGGGAAATCCTGAAAATCATCGAAGAAAAGCATAGGGCGCGATATTCCGCAAGAATACCGCATCATCGAAGAAATGGTTAACCGGGCATTGCCTGCGGGCAATGCAAAGCGCAAGTGGAATCTCGTAAGCGTCAAAAGCGTTTGTTTCCGCGGTAGCTTTCTATGTAAGTTACGGTGAATGGGGGATTGCAGTGTTCGGATACAGAAAATCTTCCGTCAATGGTTGATTATGGGCGTGTGTAGTCCCGAAATATTTGACTATATATACTCACATGATGTTAACTCATGGAAAGCGAAAATATGGTCGGTTGAGCGAACGGAAGGTGAAATACATTGTAAGGCACAAAATATGGGATAAGAGCACACGGAGTATCGCACTTGAGATGCGGGTCTGTATCTCCACGGTAAAGCGAGTCTGGGCGTACTGGCTCACGTATCACGAGTATATCTCTCTAAAAAAGAGTGGACGACCAGAAGGAGAAGGATTGAGTATGAACGAAAGAGAGATCATCAAGCGGGCAAAGGGGAAGTATAAACTCGGTGCAAGAAGGCTTGAAAAGGTGATAGAACGGGATTGTGGAATCCACATACCGCACAACAGGATACATCAACACCTACTAAAAGAAGGGCTGGCAAAAGAGGAATCAAAGAAGAAAAAGAGAAGAAAGCCTTATATCCGATATGAACGTGAGCATACGATGTCTGCAGGGCATATTGATTGGTATGACTTGGGTTTCAACAACACAAAGTTCTGTGCGATTCTTGATGATGCGTCGAGAAAAATCCTGGTCGCGGGGATGGGAATTCCAGATGGCGGATACAGATAACAGCATCCTGCTTGTGGATCAGATGGTAGAAAGGTACTGGGATATTTTACCGATGAGAGAGTTGATCCTGGACAATGGAAGCCAATTTGGAGCACACAGAAGAGGGGATAACAAAGAGTGGTATAGCAGGTTCAAGCGGCATGCCGAATCGTTTGGGATAAAGCTGATACCAACGAGTATTAAGCATCCACAGACCAGCGGGAAGATAGAGAAGTTTTTCGACTGCTACAACAGGTACAGAGGTGATTTTGAGAGTCTGAATGCGTTCATCGAATGGTACAACACAGTGCGACCCCATGAGAGCCTTGATACGAAGTGGTATCTTCAAACGCCTGAAGAGGCTTTCTGGGGCAGATTACCTGTGGAAGTAAGGGTATGCATGCATGGCAGCTAAAATGTTCGGGTGGTGAGAAGGATGAAAAGTGGCAGTATGAAGCGGAGTAGTAAAGGTCTTTATATAGTCAAAAATAATGGGACTATACATGGACAAGTCAAGTTAAAAAAGAACACGATTCTGATAAATATACTCAAAATTCTGCAGGTGTGGATAGGCTCATGAAGATGATAGAATATCCAGAGGGTTGAAATGATTAGGCGCGATCCATTTAAGAGAGAACATAGTCCTCTGCACGATGTTCTCAGCTACTTCACTGACCGTGAAAAAGCCATCAGCTATGCAGAGCGCTATATGGATATTTCTCCTGATGGACCTCTGAAAGTATTGATGTTCTACGGTGTGGGAGGAATTGGAAAATCTGCCATCCAATTAAAATTGATTGATAGCTTGCGCAAAAATAAGAAAATATTACCTTTTGCACGATTGAATATTGAAGAAGTTAGAGTTAAAACCGGAGACCCCAGCGAAGCACTACTCAGGTTAAGAACTTCTTATGAAGGTGATTTCGGGGTAAAATTCCCCCATTTTGACCTTTACCTTGCTGTAATTACAGCGCACCAGGGCGGCGATCCTGAACCTTTAGTTCGGATCAATCCCGCATTACAGGATATGTTCAGTTTTGCAAACAATTTTTTG
>JAUWGG010000244.1 GCA_030606525.1 Methanobacteriota archaeon
TTGATAAAGTAAATAGCCCAACAAAATGATGGAGCAGATGCCTAAAGCTGAGGCAATTTGAAAGGTTTGGCCTTTATAAAATATTATCGATATTTCGAATTATTCTACCAGTTGTCCAGCACTGCTCATTATTGACGTTAAAAGGAATTATTACTGATGACTCTCCATCTCATACCTCTTCTTGCAGAGGCCATCAAAAATTACATATCGGAGGAAGAACTCAGGGATCTCTGCGAAATTTTCCCAACAGAGGTTCCCTATCGCAATGATAAACCCAATTACCTTCAGTTATCTCGTAATCTGTTAACAACTCCTGAGCATGGTTCCAATCGGGATCTTATAAATGCGATTGTGCCTCTTATCCTTTCGCGTAACGAAGAAAGATGTGCGCACACAACTTTTGAACGACAGGACTTCCATAAATTATTCGGTGACCGAATCCAAGTCCTCAATCAGTTAGTTGGAGAACAGATTATACCCACTTCTATAACTGTTTCAGAAGATCATCCCTTTTCAGCCAAGTCAGAGGCAAGAGAATTCATAGGCAAGGCAAGTTCCACTGTAACTATAGTTGACGCCTACATTGGTAGTGGCAGCCTTGACTGCCTAAGGGATGTACAGCATCCAATTCGCATTCTTACTGGTTCTAGGGAAAATGCTATTGAGAAAGGTTTCGAGCGAATCCTTAAGGACTTTCGGGTTGAGGGACACAATATCGAAATTCGTACGCACCCAAAGCTTCATGACCGATATATATTGTTTAACGAACGCTGCTGGCTTGTTGGTTCTTCACTGAAAGATGCAGGGAAAAAGACTTTTAACATTCTTGAGATCGTAGATTTTCGAGACTCGATCCAACAGGAAGTCGAAAAAAAATGGTCCAAAGGTACGATAGTGCCCAAGCCGTAAACCTATATATCGCCAAATCCTTTTAACATGTGGTTGAAGATGGACTGGCAAATCCGCTGCGCTCCTTTGCCAGCCTCTTAACCGCGGCGTTCGGGTAACAATAATATGAAACAGAAACGCATACTTGTTCCCACAGAAAGTATTGACACTTGGAAACAGTTTCTTGCTGAACCTGACAAGCAGTGGAAACAAGGATTTTCCGCTATGTCAACGGCATTGTCCTGGGAGAAATCAGACGGACTTCCACCAGAAATCAAAGAAATCTTTACTTCAGCAGAGGACGAGAACCTCAGAGATGCGCAACTAGCACTTGCCATTCCAGAGTATAAGGTGGTCCTGGATGGTGGTCCGCGCCCATCTCAAAACGATGTTTTTGCTCTTGTGACATCATCTGGTGGTCTAATTGCGATGATGGTAGAAGGCAAAGCGCGTGAGGATTTCGACGTTCCGCTTGAGCAGTGGCGCCAGAGGACATCTGAAAAAGGTGCCCATGAAAGGATGGCTCAAATATCAGAGAATATTGGGTTGCGAGAACCTATACCAAACCATATTCGCTATCAGTTGCTACACAGAACAGCCTCGGCGGTCATTGAGGCAAAGCGATTTTTCGCAAGTCATGCGATAATGCTTGTACAATCATTTGTCGAAAATGATGATGAAAACCACTTTGATGAT
>JAUWGG010000067.1 GCA_030606525.1 Methanobacteriota archaeon
GAAGTGCTAGGCCATTGGGGTGAACGCTCAGAATTGATATTGGTTTCCAAGTGTTTTCTCGATCCCGCGACCCCATGAGCGTCAGTAGTTCGCGGTAAGGCTGCTCCCGTCAGGTCCTGACCCGGTACCCGCGATTAGGACAAAGAGCGCTATCCTCCGATTGCGTTTCAGAGTCTCCTCCAACCCCACAGGACAGAATCTCACCGTCAACACTCAGTCCATTACCAGCCTGGCTACGCTGCCCCCAACTGTCACCCTCACTATCGACGATTTTGATGTATAAGGGCACGCCGAGCGCCCCGGTCAAGCCTAGCGATTTATGATAAATTTGAGAGTATTTAAAACTATCCGAAATTTTGTACTGTATTTGCCCAAACTCTTTTTTATTTGTGGGCGAAATATGTTGTTATCTTTTTATTTTTCTCATCGATCCTTACAAAACCAAATCTCTCGAATTGAATTATATCATCCACTTTCACTTCTTCAAGAGTTTTTTCACCTAAGCCTTTAATGGTTTTCCCATCTGGCATGATCACATCAACTGGTATCGTTTCGCAGATCCATTGAATTTTGGGAATGTCTTTGACCTTTTTTGATGTGAATTCTGCTTTTTCGTTCAATCGTATGTTGCAGAAATCTTTAAGTCTTATTTCTTTTCCCTTGAATCTCTCAAAATCATCTTTACAGATGTACACCTCATCTTCAACTTTCAATTTTCTCGTTCCCCTCTCTGAAAAATTCGGATGAAGCGGAGAATAAGCATTTTTAATATCTGGTAATTTTTCTATTTTTATTTTTATTGGTTCGTGAACGAAGAAGTATCTGCTCGCTATAGGATCTACGATCTTCTTATTCTCATGATAAAGATTCTCTGCGGGTACTTCTATATCTGTCAGACTCATTCCAAAACTGAGTATGAAGTTTCTTAGCGCTTTTGGCTTAATACCTCTTTTCTTCAAAGACTGCAGGGTCCATGTTCTTGGGTCATAGATTCCAGAGAATGTCCCTGCCTCTATCTCCCTTCTGAATTTGCTCTTACTAAGTTTTAAATCCTTCAATCTAAGCATGCCGTAGTGCACAAATTCCTTTTTTTCAAGTCCGAATATATTCCAAATAAAAGATTCCATCTCATCCTCGATGATCAGATCCTTTCCTCTTAGGATATGGGTAATGCCCAGTAGATAATCATCTACGGCCCATGAAAACTCGAGCAAAGGCCACACCCGATATTTTTTTCCCACCCTGGGATGCTCTCTTTCTGAGATCCTCAATAGAACCCGGTCTCTGAATGCAGGGTTCTTGTGGTTCATACTGCTTTTCAATCGAACGACTGCTTGCCCTTCTTTAAATTTTCCATTTAACATTTCCTTCCATTTTTGCAGATTCACTTTCACACTTTGATCTCTATGTTCGCAGCCTTGCCTTTTTTCCCTATTTTCTCTTAGTTGTTGTGGAGGGCATTCGCAAACATACCCATAATCTAATTTTAACAATTTCTCAGCCCATTCATAGAATATCTCCATGCGGTCTGATTTGTAGATGATCTCGTCATATCTCACACCCAACCAATCTAATCCTTCTATGATCTGCTCATATGCCCTCGCTAAAGGAATTTTTTCTTCGGAGCCGATGGTGTCATCGAATACTAAGATCAATTTACCATTATATTTTTTCACATACTCATCATTCAAAATGACCATTCTAGCGTTTCCAATATGCAGGGGGCCAGAAGGATATGGAGCAAGGCGCATGACCACTTTATCCTTTACCTTTATTAACTCAGGCAACTTCACTTCCCTTGCCTTCTTCTCTTTGTATAGCAACTCTGGTGCGCGCTTCTCCAGCTCCGCTTTTTGTTCATCCAAGGACAATTCATTGACCTCAGAAACGATCTTGCGGATGATGGGGATCAGCACCTTCACTTCTCTTTTCAATTCTGGATGCTCAGCTATGACTTTGCCAACCACAGCCTTCTCGTTTGCCTTTCCATCAAAAAGAACTGCGTTTTGGAAAGCATATTTGCGGATATCTTCATCGATTCTCATGTCTGTTGGACATTGCCTAAAAACTATATAATGATTCTTGATTTAGTATCGATCTTGGGTAACAAAAATGTATTTATCAGAAGAGATATTATGCATCGATTCATTTGTCCTCGCTGCAAGTAAGAAAAAGGCACAGGCTCAGGCAGAAGAAAATGGAGGAATTATCTGAGCGGTTATACAAGGTCTTCGGAGCAGATACCTTCTCTCTAAACGATACTGTAGATTCAGCCGAGACAAAGAATTATGATATAATCTATGTCAATAATGAAGTTCTAGCTATGATCATCGATGATGAACCTTTTCTCACACTTAAGGGGATATTAAAATATCATCCAAGGAACAGATGGGTAACGGTGGACATGGGTGCTGTTAAATTCGTTTATAACGGAGCAGATGTGATGGCACCAGGTATTGTCAATGCAGATCCAACCATTGAAAAGGACGATCTGGTATGGGTGAGGGATGAGAGAAATTTGCAGCCTCTTGCGATCGGTAAGGCTCTGATGAGCGGAATTGAAATGATAAGCGCAAATAAAGGAAAATCCATTGAAACTCTGCACTATGTAGGCGATAGATTGTGGGAGTTATAGGATCAAGGGAAGATTTATATCTCAAGAAATAGTTAACCCACCTGAATTAATGGAGAGAGAGATCATGACATCAGGTTTCATGAAAAGAAAGCATTTTAAAAAAGGAAAAGAGGCTGCAGCCGAGGGAGACTATATAGATCTTGGCATTAAGGCATTCGAAGGAGAAGAAGGAGCGCTAGAAGGGATAACGGGATTGGTGAGATTAGCAGAACTATATAGGTATGAGGATTTAAGCCATTTAACCACCCACGTCTACAATGGCAACATTTTACTCATCGATTACACAACGATAGCGAATGATGAGCTCACCTTGAGAAGGATTGTAAACGAATTAAAATCTGTAGCACGAGATACACATGGAGATGTAGCAGGTATTGGCAAGAACATGCTCATTGTTACTCCGCAGGGAATTAAAGTGGACAGAAATAAACTCAAAGGACCCTATTGAATTTACATAACCTCATATTGCACAGCAGGCAGGGTTTTTGTTTCAAGAACCCCCTCTATACTTCGAATCTTCTTTATCACAATTTTAGATAATTCTTCATGGTTTTTGCATTCTATCTTAATGTATATGTCAAACAAACCAAGGAGGTTGTGGATATCTTTAACCTCCTTTATGTTCTTGATCTCATCGTATGCGAACTTCTCCTTAAGACGTTCTACCTTTATCAACACTACACCTGTGACCATAGCATCATCTTTACAATAGTTGAATTTTTACCCTAAGCATTTCATTATAACATTTACACTAACGAGTACCATCTTAAAAACATTTTGTTAGTGTATGTATACCTAACGAGCAATATATTTAAATGCAAAGATGGTGTTCACGGCAAAAAAGGTGATTGATATGGATTTAGTACTTATCGCGCCATTAATTGCTATCGTTGCCATGGTAACAGCAGGCATCCTGTTTTGGTGGGTAAACAAACAGAGCACAGGGACAAAAAGAATGGAAGAAATTGCTTCTTATATCCAAGAGGGAGCAAATGCCTTTTTGAAGAGACAAATGCAAAGCATCGCTTATTTCATTGCTGCAATAGCAGTCATTTTATTGATTTGCATGCCTCATTGGCAGATTGCTTTTGCTTTCGTTGTTGGAGCGCTCATGTCCCAACTGGCGATCTTCATAGGCATGGGTGCATCTGTAAGGGCCAATGTGAGGACAGCAAATGCCGCAAGAACATCACCGACAAAAGCACTGACCATTGCATTCCGCGGTGGATCTGTCATGGGGCTGACCATCGTCGCGTTCAATCTACTCGGCATATCTCTCCTCCTCATCTTTTTTGGTGCTACTGCTGACAACCCAGAGCCAATTAGTTGGTTGGTGGGTTTCGGTTTTGGTGCTAGCCTTGCAGCCTTATTTGCCCAACTAGGCGGTGGTATTTTTACTAAGGCAGCAGATGTTGGCGCCGATTTAGTTGGAAAGATTGAGGAAGGAATACCGGAGGACGATCCAAGAAATCCAGCTGTGATCGCTGATTTGGTTGGCGATAATGTTGGTGATTGCGCAGGCAGAGGAGCTGATCTGTTCGAATCTGGCTCAGACAACCTTGTATGTACTATGATCGTAGCTTTATCGTTTATTTTTTGGGAAGAATACGGTTGGGCCGGTGTGCTCTTTCCTTTGTTGACTCGATCGATCGGATCTATTGGCACGATAGTTGGAATGATGGCTGTGAGGGGTTGGAAAGGTATCAGCCCGATCAATTCTGTTAATATTGGTTTAATTTCTACAGGTATATTTTCACTTATCACTTTTTATTTTCTTGCCACATGGATCATGCATGATATCAATTTATTCTACTGCTTATCGTTAGGACTGTTTGCTGCGTTTGCCGTTTCACTGATTGTTCAGTATTACACAGGAACAAACAGGAAGCCCGTGAAGTCGATAGCAGAAGCATCTGAGAAGGGTGCTGCAATCAATATCATGACCGGCTTCTCCTACGGTCTGGAGAGTGTAATGCTTCCTCTAGCATTGCTTGGCAGTGTTATCGTAGCTTCATATTATATATGCGGCGGTGGCATCTTCGGCATCTATGGAATCCTTGCTGCGACCTTAGGGATCACTGAGATGAAAGGCATCATCATGGCTTCGGATGCGTTCGGACCTATCTGTGATAATGCGAGTGGAATAAGCGAAATGTCCGGTCTGAGCAGCGAGGTAAGGGAATCAGCTGATGTTCTGGATGCTGCTGGAAATATAACCAAAGCTGTCACAAAGGGCTTTGCCATGTCGTGCTGTCTTTTAACGGGTGTAGTGATATTATTCGCCTATCTCTTCGAAATTGGTAGACATACTGGTATGCCGATCAACAGCATCAGCGATATCCCAATATTTCTAGCTGACCCACTCATCATTGTAGCGTTGATGATCGGGGCGACCATACCATTCCTCTTTTCTGCTCTCGCTATAAGAGCTGTCGGTAAGACATCTTCTAAAATAGTTGAGGAAGCTAGAAGACAGTTCAGAGAGATACCAGGTTTGTCCGAGGGGAAAGCAAAAGCAGATTATTCAAGGTGCGTTGACATAGCTACGAAGAATTCACTTAGGCAAATGGTCGCTCCAACACTCGTTGGTTTACTACCTCCGATCATTATAGGTTTTACACTCGGTGTATGGGCCTTAGCAGCTTATCTGATCGCTTGTAAGATCGTTGGTGCGATACTCGCTATCTTTATGTTCAATTCGGGTGGGGCGTGGGATAACGCAAAGAAGTACATTGAAGCTGGGCATTTAGGTGGGAAGGGGACATCAACTCATGCGGCATCGGTTGTTGGCGATACCTTTGGCGATCCACTGAAAGACACCGCCGGTCCATCACTGCACATTCTAATTAAACTCAGTAATATAACTGCAATCACTTTACTCCCGTTGTTCTTGGCCTTTGCTCTCATCTCTGCAAATGTGGCACCAACAATAATATCTGTATTTCCCGGTGATCTTCAAACAGATGTACCAATGAGCACTAACATTGTTGTTACATTCGATAAGGAAATGAATCAAACAGCAACAGAAGAAGCCTTCAACTTAGAGACCAATGGCATTTCTGTTTCTGGTTCATTCATTTGGTCAGCTGGTAATACTACAGTGATATACTATCCTGTCGTAGATTTAGATGAAGGAACTGTGTATTGGGTTAATATAACAATAGAAGCAACAGATCTATTAGGTAATTCATTATCAACTCCTTGGTCCTCATCATTTACAACAGAAGTGACTCTACCATAGGGGCATCATAGAACAAAAGTAGAAAAATAAACGATCAACTAATCAAATTCTTGTATACATCCAATGTTCTTTTAGCTATGATCTTCCAACTATATTCCCTTTCAACGAGACGCCTTCCATTCACAGCCAGTTTCTTTCCTAGATGTTCATTATCAATAAGCAGTTTCATTGCTTCAGC
>JAUWGG010000201.1 GCA_030606525.1 Methanobacteriota archaeon
TTTGTAGATGAATTAAAACATCCCAAAAATCGTCTGATTTTTTTGCATCTTTCACAATTTTATAATCAGACATGTGTGTGAGATATTGTTCTTTTATAGTGTTGGCACCAGTTTCAAGTATCATGGGTGCCAACCCATCACTATTATCACCCGATCCACCAACAGAATAAATCCCATCCTCACCTTTATAATCGAGAAGATGATTAAGCATTAATTCAAGACGGTCAGCATCACGCTCGTCAGTAAGATACGTCATTATTACTATATCATCTGCTTCATATCCTATCGGCATCACGAGTCCACCTTCATAGAATGGGAACCGGAGTGATGTGCCTTTAAATACACGTTTAAAATCACGTCTTATGGGATTTCTATCGGCCGGGAATTCAAATGTGCATGATCCGGTTACGACTTCAAAATAATCATTATCTCTAACACCAGCAGCATAAAGATCTATCGCTGATACAAGATTTTTCGGTGATACGACCGTATCTGTGATTTGATACACATTATTTTCACAAGTGCCAGACAAAAATCTAACAAATCCACCATTGAACTCATCAACTTCGAACGCAGCGGCTGATACCGCTGCTGTAAAAGTAGTATCAGCAACATTCGGATAATTTATAATGTTATCACACGTCATAGTTACGGTTGAAGGATCGCCCGCAGCTTGACCAACCGCTCTACACATTTTAGTTGCATCGAGAGTTAATTTAACAACGCCGAATGAATCATGAAGTGTTTTTCCGGCAGCATAATTTGCGGCACCATCAAGAGCGTTTACATATCCTAATTTCCATTGTCCCAAATTAATACCTCCATTAATATGTTACAGCTTGTTGTTTTTCGGCAATTCTCGTAGATACCACATCCGCAAATTGTTCTACCTCCACACCACTCGCAAGATTTATATTTGCTCCGGAAAAATCAACATTAATATTCGATGTCTCTACATATTTACCCATCTTTTCTTCTTTTTGTGCTACAGCTCTATCGTATCCAGCAAATCGAGGTGCATGTTCCACAAGACCAGCTATAGCTCTACCTCCAGGGATCATATTTAACAACATATTTTTCATTTGTTCTGAACCCTCAGATGTTTGAATATGCTCACCAAATTGCTCGCCTGCTTTATATGCTTTATCAAGTACCCATTTAATCGGATCGACTATCGCCGTTGAAATTAATGCGCCAAGATCTCCTTTATCCCATGCTGTCTTGAGATTTTCTACCCAAGTTTCAAAATCTGTAAGTGCACTATCGAGTGTTCCTTCACCAAATACAGCATCTACAATAAATCTTACGGGTTTAGTAACAAGTTCAAGTAGTGAATTACTTAAGTCTACAACGCCCTGTTTTACACTTTCCCAATCACCTGTACGAATACCATGTAGAATGCCGGCAACATCGTCTAGTGCCGGTTTTAAATGTTTTCCAACCGACCACGCTATCAATTGCATTTCTGTCTTAATCTTTGTTAAAGCACCAGTTAATTGCGGCGCACTCATTACGAGAGCCGTAAAACCACCAACACCTATCAATGCTAACGCTTTTTCTAATGCATGTGCACTACCTTTCATTCGTTTCATTTCTGTTGATGCACCTTTAGATTCGTGTTGTGCTGCTTTAAACTTTGTTGCTGTTTTTGTGAGTCCAGTTAAAAGTCCCCCTGCTTTAAATACACCCTTTACAGCCATTGACCCAATTATGGCAACCATATTTTATACCTCCCTTTGTTTTAGTTCTTCTCTTGCTGCTAATATTATTTTTATGGCTTGTATATCTCTATTTGATTCATTATCAATATCACTAGGTAGACAATTCATAATCATCGCGAGATTAATACGGTTCCAAGTATTTTTAATGCTTATATCAACCGTACCAGTAAATACAGCTACTCGGAGTTTCCCACATCATCCTCCGAGAGTTCTGATTCGCCAGCTATTTTATTATTTATACGTTCTCTTAATTTCGGATCCATGACACGAACCACACATCGCTTTTCATCTTCTGTGGCATCACACCAATTAATATAATCCCCATTAACGTTTTCTGTTCTTGGCACCTCGAATGGTAGATTAATTATATCACGAATTAATCTTTCTTCCACTAATTCTGCACCTCTCACAGTTGTTCCTAATTCAGTAACTTCTGTGAATTCTTCCATAAGATCATCGTGTTCACGATTTGTAGGAATACATATT
>JAUWGG010000153.1 GCA_030606525.1 Methanobacteriota archaeon
TTGTTTTTCCCTGCTTCAGATTTCTTTTTCCCCTTACTCATATAATCACTATCTCATTAACTTTTAATCATTCTATTTTTCAAAGACCCCCTTTTTCTTCAACAACAGGATTGGGTCCACAGCGTGATCCTCGAACCCGCAACATTTCGGATCCAAACCTAGTGCAACAGCTATAAGTTGAGTGTAGTAGTAAACAGGGACTTGTTTATAACCGTTGTATATTTTTTCTGCTTCTTTACCGCGGACATCAAGGTTAAAACGGCAAAGTGGACATGAAAGCACTATGGCATCACTTCCCCGCTCTATGGCAAAGTTCGTAATCCTATATGCTCTATTAGAAACTAGGTTTTTTTCTTCTATAGTATGATATGATCCGCAACATTCAATTTTGAAGGGGTTATCAACAACTTCTGCACCAAGCGCCGTGAGAAGCTCTGTAAAAATCATGGGTTCTTCCGCATCATCTATGGCAACTTCTCTAGGACGAAGCAACATACATCCATAGTAGGGCATTATCTTCATACCCTTGAGTGGCTTTTTTACCATTTTTTTGAGAACATTAAAACCTACTTCATCTCGTAGAAACTCAAGAAAATGAATAACCTTCACTGTTCCTTTATAATCGTTTTCTCTATCCATAAAAGCGTTTAATGTCTCTAAATCATCAGGTTTTTCTTTTACTCGCAGATTGGTTTGTTTGAGGGTGTTACAACACATGTCGCAGAGAGTCACAACCTTGTCTTCCCCTTCATCTTCCACATGTATCAGGTTTCTCATTGGAGCGAGATGATGCATGAGATCATCATCTGTGAGAGATGCAACTACTCCACAACAAGTCCAGTCTTCCATCTCAACCATTTCATGCCCAAGAGCTTCCATTATTGCAAATGCTGATTTCTCAAGGTTTTTTGCAGAGGTTTTGAGTGTACATCCAGGGTAGTATAACAGCTTCATGATATTACCTATCTATTTTTCAATACATATTCATATATATTTTCATATATCTCAACCTATATTTTTTCTAAACAAACTAACAAACGCTAATTGAGGTATTGACTCTATCTCTTTTTTTGAAATCTTCACAAGTTTAGTATGATCAATCTTTTTCCGTAGAACTATTTGACGTAACGCCTCCATAATTTTTGTAATGTTTAAATCACGAGGACACCTTTCAGCACACGTAAAACATGATGCACACATCCAGATCGTCTTTGAATTCAACACCTCATTCCTATCCAAAACCACATATCGAATAACCTCATCAGGACCAAGATCCATATCCTCAATAAAAGGGCAACCTGCAGAACATGTCCCACATTGATAACATCCAAACAAGTTTTCCCCACAGAGTTCCTCTACTTCAGCGACGAGCTCTCCTTTTTTAAATTTGATGGCATCGATCTCCTTGCTTTTCACTAGCTGTTTTTTCATGCAGCCACCTCTTTTTCAAGGAGAGCAGCGATCATTACATTAATATGGCTACTCTTGTATCCTTTCTGCTCAATAGCACTTGATAGACATGCAGCTGCACATACGCCACAACCCTTACAGAGGGCTTTATTCACCTCTGCGACTAGGCGACGTGGGTCTTTAGGATGAGGTTTCATTTCAATAGCAGAATAAGCACAAGCAGATTCACATATTCCACAACCCCTACATAGGTTCTCGTTTACCTCTGATACAATACCCTCGCCTTTCATTCTTCCTTGTGCAATGGGTATGGAAGCACGTGAGGCAGCACCCTCCGCTTGAGCGATTGAGTCAACCAGATTCTTTGGATAATGCGCAGCACCACATAGATACACTCCCGCTGTTGAAAAATCAAGGGGTTTGATTTTTGCATGAGACTCTATAAAGAAACCAGCAGCATCTACAGGAACCTTCAGCATGTTTTTTAGTTTCTCAGTCATTACCTCTCCTTCGGTATTAATTGTCAGAACCACAAGGCCAGCCTGAATTGTTATCTCTTCATTCAAGATGTCATCATATACCTTTACTGTAAGAGCCCCATCCTCAGATCTATCCTTATCAAGGATTATCTCAGGTTTCTTCTCAGCAGCATACCGAATCGTTGTAACATGATGATTCTTTAAAACATCAGAATAATATTCCTCTTCTTCTTTACCAAAAACCCTCATGTCTCTATAAAGAATATAACTCTTAGATTTGGGAAACTTTTGGCTAACAAGCTTTGCATTCTTTATGGAAACTCCACAACCGACCCTACAGCAGTATGGCCGTTCTTCATCCATGGCACCAGCACAGTTTATGAAAACCACGTTTTTTGGTTCCTTAAGAGTGTTATTTTTAAGTTTTGTTTCAAGCTCTGTTTGAGACAGAATATTCTTGTTTTTCCCATATTGATATCTACCTTTCAAATCAATCTCACGGAAACCAGTAGCAACTATTATTGTACCAAACTCAATCTCCTTCCCCCTCTCCTTTTGTCTTATTTTTCCTTTGTAGTTCCCAATGTATCCCTCTAAATTATCAAGCTCTGAATCTGTCATAACAGTGATTAGTTTGTTTTTATTGACCTTTTTAATCAATGGGTCTATAATATCCTCAGTTTTAATATCAGATGGAAACATCGAATGAAGATGTCTAAGTCTGCCACCAAGCTCCGATTCCTTTTCTAAAATAATTGATTTGACACCCATATCCGCAAGTGCAAGCGCTGCTTTCATCCCTGAGACACCGCCCCCAATCACAAGCGTACTTGGATAGATTGAAAATTCTTCCTCGGTAAGTGCTTGAAGATACCTTGCTTTTGCTACTGATGCTCTCACCAACTCTGTTGCTTTTTTGGTAGCAGCATCCCAGTTGTCAGAGTGAACCCAGGAACATTGATTACGGATATTTGCCATTTCAAAAAGATATTTATTCAACCCTGCCTCCATCAAAGTATCTTGGAACAAACCACCATGTGTACGAGGGGAACATGCAGCAACAATGATTCTGTTCAACCCTTTTTCTTGAATCGTTTCCCTGATTTTTTTACAACTATCCTCCGAGCAGGCAAACATTATGTGTTCAGC
>JAUWGG010000124.1 GCA_030606525.1 Methanobacteriota archaeon
TTGAGGATCGTGACTCCATCATTGGTTATGACCACATCGCCCATGCTGTCCACGAGCATTTTATCCATTCCCCTTGGTCCAAGTGTTGAGCGAACAGCTTCAGCCATTGCCTTAGCTGCCTCGATGTTATTGTGCTGCGCATCCTTTCCCCTCTGCCTTTCTGAACCTTCCCTTAAAATTATAACTGGTTGTCCTGTCATCATATCTATACCTTCAACCCTCTATGTTTGGTCTTCTATATAAACATTGTTTTTTCGTTGTTAACTTTCGCAAAATTAAAAATGAAAAATAAAAAGAGATTATTTTGGAAAATGCTCCAAAATGAGGAACTTATCAACATCCCCATAACCAGCAAATCTTCCACAGGCATAATATTTACCAGGATCTACTTGGATCCAATCATCAGCATCATCATCCCATGTTGTCTGATCCCAAGTAACTCCTACGCCTCCACCTGGTACCATCGATATTATCATTTGTATAAAACACCATGAGTATACGATATTTCCATCGTTGTCTTCTATCCACATGCCCGGTGTACCCCATAATGTTTCATTGCCAACATTAGTCATCACTATTACAACATCAACCCCAATAGGATAGACCTGTCTGTCTGTTTCCACATCAATAGGATATCCTGGCTTCCCTGCGCTTGTAACCATGCTCCCCGGCGTAATGATCAAGAATACAACAAATATCGCTGCCAACACCGCTAATTTCTTCATCATTTCTATCTCCCTCCTTTTAATATTGGTATTTATATAGCGCCCCACCTCGGTGCTTTGCTATGACATAGAAGGGGATTACCACAGTAAATATGTTTCTATAGAGACAAATTCGATTGCTTATAGTTAAAAATCAAATGGGTGTGAGAATGTTAATATTAAACTGGTTGAACGATGATTAGCCCAAGTTTCTGAGCTAAATGTTGATACTCTTCAACAGTTCTAGCATCAATGATCTCGTCCCTGCATTTGTGGCATTTGAAACCCTCGACAGGTAAACTACCTCGTGGGAAGTGCATCTTCAAAATAGTTTTTTCCATTTTGATCTTGCAATTTAGACACATTGGACTATCTGATCCTCTTTCTTGTTGCTGACGCTCCTCTAACATATATGTCATCCTCATCTTCTTCATAGTATATGATTATCGTTCTATCTCTCTAAAGCTTTTTCCCTCTAAGTTCAGCGCGCTTGGCAGAGCGCCTAATTACACTATATTTCTAATGAAGAGAGTGATCGCCTTTCGTTTCCTTTAACCTTTTTATATCTTGGTAGTGATTTTATTTTTAATATTTTGTAAATTAAAGAGGTGACAACAATAAGGACAGTGATTGTTAACAATACAAAATAAACTGGGAAATCAGGCTTTGACTCAGGGGTCAGCGAGGTTATTGGTCGCAATATCTTTCCATCTTTGTTTATTTTCATATAGAAGACTCCTGATTCCTTTCCTTTCATATCCCATAAACTAAGATCTCCACAACCGTGCCATATTATGTGAATTTGATTATCTTTATCTATCTCAACAGTAGGATTTCCTGGAAAAAGAATTGGATCACTTAGTTTCTTGTGGTTTACTAAAACTTGCCCATTGATATTTATTTTTTCATAATATAGATAATAATCATCTACGACTTCTGGCAAGTCATCGGGCCTATAGAATATGTGTATGTTTCCATCAGAATCTGCGGCATGTGCCTCATGATAATCATGCCCTCCGCTGTTTAGTATTGAAAGCTTCTTCCCATTAAGTGTCGTTATTAGAGAATAGTCTCTATGAGGTTTAAAATGCCAGCGAAATTTTTCAGAGTGATATCCTTCTTCAAGAACATAGATATCATATTGCTGGTAATCCACTACAATTTCATAGCCCTCGGGACTCTCCGTCTCATCATCCACAATCTGCCCTCCGCTTTTGTTAAAGCTAGAATAATGATATCCATCTACTTCGCTCCAGATTAGGTATATCCTATCTTTGGAATCTATTGCAGCATGAGGGTGAGAGAAGTTCCTCAGAAGGTTTTGAGTAAAAATGATTTTTCCAGATAGAGTGAGTTTCACATAATTTATACCTGCGGGTATTGGGTGTGCATAGTTCTGTTCATACACACTATAAAAAATATGAGGACAGTTATCAGAATCTACAACGATATCGGCGTATGCTGCATACATTGGGTAAGGCAGCAACATGGGCGGTATAATTACATTACCGTCTTTATCTAGTTTCACATAATGAACCCTGTTGTTGTCCCGTCCATACTCGTTATATACGACATGAATATTTTCATAGGCATCCAAAGCAGTTGCAGGTGCACATGAGAATTGAGAAGGCGGTGTTGCAAAACTCGATCCTACAAAAATTGATAATAAATACAAATCTAATAGTATTCCTCCCAAAAGTATAGAAATAAAACCTTTTCTGAATTTAGACTTTCTTTGATTCATATCTCACTAATTGATTTTTGCATTTATTAATTTATTCTATTATCTTACCTACATTTTCGATAGTCCGTCCCACCATACACCTCTCCCTAAAAAGTAATGTATATCAATGGAAATTTTGATCATATTGAAAAAAATTAGATGGGCCGAAGGAGAATTGAACTCCCGATCTCTGCCTTGTAAGGGCAGCGTCATAACCACTAGACCACCGGCCCGTTTTGGTCATTGATTGTTATTATTTCTTTTTATTACTTTTTAGCTTTAGCAATCTCGAAATCGATAAAATCGCAGTGATTGATGATTATTGCTTCTCTACTTCTTTTTACAGCTTCGCCTTCCTTCGAATGGGCTGCAATGATGTGTACTATCTCTTTAGGCAAATTCATTTGATGCGCTAAACATGCGCCTGAGATAGGATGCCTTACCAGTCTTCCATATTCACTTTTCCTGACCTTTTCTTCTTTCAGTTCGTACTCCAATAGCTTTCCAACATCATGAGCTATAGCTCCAGCTATAATTAAATCCTTATCCACATCATCTCTTTTATCAGCAATAGCCATAGCCATATTAGTTACCCTTCTCGTATGTTCCACCAATGAGGTCTTTACATCTGGAATCAACAAAGTAAAAGGTATTTGCTCTAATGACTGCCATCCGCCTTTTTCCATAGCGCAGATCCATAATTCAACAATCTTTTCCCTTAGATCATCATCTTTTATCTTTTTTAACTCAGGGAACGCTGATGTAATATATTCTCTCATCAATATTCCTCTCCATAATCATCTGGTAGATCTCTTTCATCTGGACCGTCATAATCGTGCTCAGTGATGAACATTTTTCTCATTGGCCTTTCTCTAGAAATTTCCTCAAACACCTGCGCTGTTAAACCTGCTGTTCTACCCAAAAGAAAGAATCCTTTACCCAACCTATGATCGAAATCCATATCAGATATCAATGCTGCTACCGCTCCATCTACATTGATGGGTAATCTCCGACCGCTCACTTTCTCTAATGCTTCTTCAATTGCTTTGGAGAGTTTAACATGTTCACCAGCAATACCAAGCTCTTCAGCCAAATGATACAATCTCTTCACTCGTGGATCTAACGTGTGAAAACGATGTCCAAATCCCATGATGCGCTTCTTTCTTTCTTTGCTCTCCTTTACAAGTATGATCGCTATTTCATTAGTATCTTTGCTCTCATCATGCATTCTTTTCACACCATCTTGAAGGAACTTCGCACCCTTTTCGATCGCACCACCGTGATAATCTCCGATAGCCATTATCCCCGCAGCAACTGCAGTGGGCAATGGAACACCACCAGACGCAACCGTTCTTGCAGCAAGGCAGGAAGGCGGCGTAACTCCATGATCAATGCAAGCTGTTAGGATCGCATCCATCATCTTTCCATGTTTTTTACTTGGTC
>JAUWGG010000082.1 GCA_030606525.1 Methanobacteriota archaeon
CTGAGGAATGGGAACTCATAATTGAGGGAGTTTATGGTGCTGTCCTCCACTATATTGCTTGTATTTGCGAGGAACGAGTAGGAAATCATCTGAACACCCATAAAGGATTGCCTAGATTTTTAGATAACCAAGGTCTCCCCAAAATCGCTGAGCTTTTTCGTAGATTAGATTACTTAAGACAAAGCAAGTACTACGGTGGGCAACAGGATGGAAAATCAGCGGAAGAAGCGAGAGCAATATTAGTAGAATTGAAGAAAACATTGGGAAGATTGGGAGAATGAGATGAAGAAAGAAGATGAGGAGTTGATTTCTGCTTTTATCGAAAAAGTGAAGGATGTGGTAGAAATTAACGCAATTGTGCTGTACGGATCATTAGCTAGAGGCGACTATGACAAGAGATCAGACATAGACTTATTGTTGGTTGTAGATCGTGAGCGACCCGACGATTTGTTACCTCAAATCACACACATAATCACTGAGTTGAAACCCCATAGAGAAATAGTTCCAACGATGACAAACCTCAAGGATAGGGACGAATCCTTTCTCAGGAACGTTTTCAAAGAAGGAAAAGTATTGTATGGAAAGATTCTTCTCACACCCGACCATCTAGCTCTCGAACCTTACTTCCTGATTTCATATGACTTAGGGAGGCTAAAAAGCTCCTTACAAGTAAGAATCTCAAGAAGAATTCACGGATATGTTTCAAAGAAGTTTATAAAAGGCAGGGAGAAGGTGTACAGGTATAAAGGGCTGAAAGACAAGTACGGAGCCATCTTTATCTCTCCCTCAACACTAATTCTCCCTCAATCCCTAGCAAGAGACTTCATGTCAGAATTAGAGGATTTAGGTGTTAAATACAAGAAATTTGAAATCTATATGTAATTCTGTAAGTTGTTAACAGATGTGAGCGAGAAATCCCACACTCTTTAGAGGTGGGATGAAAGCGAACAGTACTTTCACCCATCTCCAGATGGCACTTTTATATATTTCTTTTTCCATATTATCATTCAGTGATGGATAGGGCAGGGACTGTCCGAATCCGCAATTGGAAACGCCTGTGTAGACCTGTGAGCTTTGCTCGTAACCGATAAGGTCTCGGGAGGGTCGAGAGCCAATCTGACGGATGGCTCGATGAAGCAGGAAACCCACATGCTTTAGCTGTTGGGTAGTTCACAACACCGCAATGACCCTTCTTTCCTTCCATTCTATTAACTCCGCACCTTCGTTCACAAAAACTGCAGTGCATCAATATTCTTTTTGCAATCTCAATCTTAAGGTCAAGAAGCGAAGTTTTCACTCCTTCACAACGATGATTTCTATAAAAATCATTCATCTTATCGTCATGTTCTTTCCAGAGTTCTTCTTCACTTGAGTTAAGCGCAATATCGACAGGAATGCTTTTACATTTAAGATAATTGGGTTTTAATTTTCCTTCAATAATGGAAAAGTACTTTTTGAGAGGATCGTCCTCCTGTTTTCTCATGTAAAACATTATTTAGATATAAGGATAAGTATTTTTTGCGAGAATCGTTCAAGAATGAAAGTGATGCAAACCGCAACCTCTATTAATATCCAAACATTTGTACGATTGATGGATATTGTAAAAACTGTGTATGATCTCACCGCTCAAATCCACGCTGGAAGGATATCAACTTATGGGGCTTTAGCCCTTGCCTTAGGTGATATAAGAGCATCAAGAGCAGTAGGGCGCATCCTTAATCTTAATCCTACGCCAATAATTGTTCCATGTCATCGTGTTGTATATTCAGATGGGAAGATCGGGGGTTATAAAGATGGTGTGGAAAAAAAAATAGCGCTATTGAGTAAAGAAAACGTTAGAATTAAAGATGAAAAGATCGTTGATTTTGAAAAATTATTGTTCAAAGAATTTAAAACTATTTTCCCATTGAAAAGATTACGCCGGGAACAAAAAATGCTTGCTGATCAAGTCATTCTGGAAGATTCCTTTAAGAAAATAGAGAGTGTTGGTGGTGTTGACGTTGCGTATTCAAATAATATGGCGTTTGGCGCATATGTGATCTTTGATCATGATGGTAAGATACTTGAAGAGCATGTGATCAAAACGAAGGTGAAGTTCCCATACATACCCACTTATCTCACCTATCGAGAATATCCGATCATCGAAAAACTCATAAGGAAAGGAAAAAGCAGTCTCACAGTTTTGATGGTCGATGGGAATGGTATTCTGCATCCATTTAGAATGGGAATAGCAACCCACGTGGGTTTAAAGCTCAAACTCTCAACGATCGGTGTGGCAAAAAATTTATTATGTGGGGAACTAAAAAAGATGCCAAGCATTGGCAATTTCTCACCTGTAACCCTTAAAAAAGAAGTAATAGGATATGGATATAGAAGCACAAAATACAAACCAATCTATATATCGCCTGGAGACAAGATCTCATTTGAAACAGCTGCAAAGATCATCAAGCATTTCTGCAAGGCGAGAATACCGGAACCTTTGAGAAGAGCACATCACCTCGCAGCGATGATTCGAAAGGAAAATTCTTAATATCCATACTTCATTGCTAAATCGATGAATATCACTATACTTGGTGCAGGGGCGTTAGGCAGCTTCATCGGTGGTATGCTTTCCACGAAGTGGGCGATAACACTTGTGGGAAGAAAAGCACATATCGATGCTATTAAAAAAAATGGTTTGAAAATCACTGGTAAAACTAATTTAACATTGAAGTTAGATGCTGTTGAAGACATTCAGGATGTCAAATCATCAGATCTGATCATTCTCACCGTCAAATCTTACGACACAAAAAAGGCAGTGAAAGAAGCTTTATCCGCGGTTGGCAAGGATGCAATAATCCTCTCCCTTCAAAATGGTTTGAATAATGTCGAGAAGATCATTGATATCGCAGGCAGCAGAGGATTGATCTGCGGGGTTACGAGCCATGGGATAACATTTGCAAATAATGGACATATCCATCATGCTGGTGTCGGGGAAACGATCATCGGGGCCGTGCAAGGCGTAAATGATGAAGAATTGCAGGAGATCTGTGATATGTTCAATGCCGTGGGTATCGAAACAAAAAAAACTGATAATATCAGAGGTGAGATTTGGGCAAAGGTCATTGTGAATGCTGGTATAAATCCATTGACAGCGTTAACTCACTTACAAAATGGTGCTCTTTTAGAAATTCCAGAACTCGAAGCTTTACTTGAAGGTGTGTGCAGGGAGGCAATTGAGGTTGCTAATGCCTGTAATGTACAGCTCCCTTGTTCAGATCTAATAGAGAAAACAAAAGAAGTCGCAAGATCAACCAAAAAAAACAAATCAAGCATGCTTCAAGACATTGAGAGGAGAAGAAAGACGGAGATAGAATCGATCAACGGAGAAATTGTGCGGTTAGGTAAAAAGCACAATATCGAGACACCAATAAACCGCGTACTCGTAGCTTTGGTTAAAAGTATCGAAACAGATATTTGATTCTCATATACGATAAAACTATCGAAAGATTTTTAAAGAGATATCTAAATGGGGGTGGAGGTGATATGGAGTGGCAAAGATAAAAATAGAGAATGTTGTTGCATCAACATCTCTGGGGGAGGAATTAGATCTCCAAAAAATAGCTTCTTCTCTAGATGAAGCTGAATATGAACCCAAGAAGTTTCCTGGTTTGATATTTAGGCTGAAAGAGCCGAAAACCGCTACCTTGCTTTTTAGAAGTGGAAAAGTTGTTTGTACTGGTGCAAAGAGTTTAGAGGACGTTAGAAGGGCAATTAACAAGGTAGCTAAGGCGGTAGGCAGTTTAGGTATACCGATAAAAAAGAATCCCGAGATTGAAGTTCAAAATATAGTTGCATCTTCAGATCTAGGTACTGGAATTAACTTGAATGCCATTGCGATCAGTCTAAGCTTAGAGAAGGTCGAGTACGAACCAGAACAATTCCCCGGTTTGGTATACCGTTTAGATAAGCCCAAGGTCGTTGTTTTGTTGTTCGGCTCTGGAAAATTGGTCTGTACCGGAGCAAGAAAACCAGAGGATGTAGGGGAGGCCGTGGATAAGATCACTGAGGAATTGAAAGCAGTTGACTTGCTTCATTAGCATTTATTTTAAATTCATGTTTCCATGACACAAATCATCCTTGATAATCACCTGCATCTGCAGTTACATGGTAGGAATGTAGAAGCCATAAAAGATTTTGAAAGGGCCGGTGGTACTCACATCGTGCTTTCCCATATGGAATACTGCGACGTGTCTGTTATAAAGGAGAAGAATTTTAAACGCAGTTACGAAATAACTCTGAAACTGGCAGAGCTGGTAAGGAAAAATACAAATGTGAAAGTTTTTGCGACCCTGGGACCCTATCCCGTTGTGTTGCTGAAGTTGGTCGAAACAATGACCTTGGAGGAAGCAAAGAACATTATGTTCGAGGGCATGGACCTAGCAGGTAAGTACATTGAGGAGGGAAAGGCGATTGCAATTGGTGAGATTGGACGACCACATTTTTCAGTATCCGAAGACATTTGGACAGTATCCAACGACATACTTAGGTATGGAATGGAAGTTGCTAAGGAGCGAGGATGTGCTGTTGTTTTGCACACTGAAAGCGCAACTAAAAGAACCTTTAAGGAATTGGCTGAGATGGCCGATTCCGTTGGTTTAAGTAGGGAAAAGGTTGTAAAGCATTATTCTCCACCCATTGTGGATGTGAATGATAATTACGGGTTATTTCCATCTATATTATCGGGAAAAAGATCGATCCAAGAAGCGATAAGTCAAGGTGCAAGATTTTTAATGGAAACCGATTATCTTGATGATCCAAAAAGACCAGGTGCTGTAATGGGAATAAAAACCGTCCCAAAAAGAACAAAAGCATTTTTGAAAAATGGAATTTTCAATGAAGAAGATGTGATCAAGATTCATAAGGAAAACCCAGAAAAGGTATATGGAATCGAGATGGAAATTTGAGAGAATAACAGCAAAATTAACAGATGTGAGCGGGAAATCCCACACTCTTTAGAGGTGGGATGAAAGCGAACAGTACTTTCACCCCTCTCCAGGATACTTTTATATATTTCTTTTTCCATATTATCACTCAGTGATGGATAGGGCAGGGACTGTCCGAATCCGCA
>JAUWGG010000242.1 GCA_030606525.1 Methanobacteriota archaeon
TTTGAGAAAGGTAAGAAAATATATGAGAAGCATAAGGATAGAGAACTGGGGAATGTAAAAGGAATCGAAACTGAGATAAAAATTGTTTATCACAGGTTGATGCTTGATACGCTCGAGGTCGTTGCAATTTATCTTCTTATCCTTTCCATCTTTACCGCTATAATATGGAAGGATTTCAAAAGATGGGGTGAGGAATTAGATGACACGAGGTTGGGGGAAGAGTTAATTGTTTAAGATTAGCATTTTTGTTTTTATCTTTTCTTTCCTTTTAATATGCATAGGTATAGAGTGCGCAAGTGCATCAGAGTCTCAAATTGTAGTAACTCCGCTTCAGGTAGAGGTATTATTCGATTCGAAAAAAGGCACCGTACCTGAATATACCGCGAAGGAACCTGTAAAGATCACTAACAATGGAGAAAACGCCACTGAAGTGAGTATAACATTTGTTAGCCCTGACATCAGCATTAAACCAAAGCTTGATGAACCTGTTAACCTCCCTGCTGGAGAATCTATAACTCTTGAGGTAAAGGCATCATATACTGCAAAAGAGGACGAACCGCATTACTTCACGATAAGTGCAGGTGAAAAGGGGATTGATGCCACCGTAAAGATAACATATTGTGCAAAAGTCGTGGTAGATCGTTCTTCAATCGATTTTGGGGTGGTTGGCAGTAAAGATTCTCCTCAACCACGAAAGATTAAGATCAGCGAGATATACGGGTATAAAGATGTTAATATATATGTACAAAAGGACAGTGGAAATGACTGGGTTGAAGTGGGGTATCCAAATAAGGTAAATAAAGGCTCTTCTGTTGATGTTACATTTACGCTGACGCTAGGACCCCCCGATTACGAGAAAGCGGATAACAGATATACATGGAAGTTTATCATCAAGAGCAGCGATGCGGATCCAATTACGATAACGATCGAAGCACGTATAATGAGACCACCGAAACTTGGCAGGCTTTACGATGAAGAATTAGAAATAAAGTTCGATAAGCCAAAGGGAACGGTTCCAAAGTATGATAGGTATATCGATGTGCGAGTGAGAAATGAAGGTGATGAGACAATGGATTACAACAGCAGAATTACAGAAGATCTAAGCAGAATAAACATTGAGATAATTAATCCTTCTGGATCGGTTTCCGGGAAGAGCAGTGAAAACATTAGACTTCATATCATTGCACCGTACGATATCCCTGAAGGAACGTATCGTGGAAAGCTACATATAGATGCAACCGATGAATATGGTAAATATGCTGGCGATGGCGATGTGACTATAACCATAGTAATAATATGGCCGGTTGACTTCACCATCTCCTCATCTTCTCCTTATTTCACACCTTCTCCCCTTTCCATTGATTTCGGCTCTTTAGAGCTGAAAGAGCAAGGATATGAAAAGAAAAGTGTGGATATAACCCTAACAGAGTTCTATGGGTATAAATCAGTGCGGAATTTACGCTTTTCAGAGAGTGGTGAATATGGGGAATGGCTAAAGGAAGAAGTGGATTTCTTTGAAATTCCTCCAGGTAAGTCAAGGACCTTCACGCTCAAAATAGAGCCCGGATTGGAAGCAGTGCCCAAGAG
>JAUWGG010000024.1 GCA_030606525.1 Methanobacteriota archaeon
CGATACCCTTATCTTCAATGAAGGTATTTTTGTTTTGAAGTGTGGAAGATGTACAACATACCAACTGTTTTGACTGCTGATGAGCTCATCGATAAAGCTTTCAAGCGCGCATCGAAGATCACCCAAGAAGATCGAAATAAACTGAAAAGGATAAAGAACACATCCCTTTCCAGGATAAATTCTATTTCAAATACTCTAAATTCAACACTTGGAAAATACATCAAAAGCTTTCCAAGCCTTGAGATGATCCCTACTTTTTACTATGAATTGATCGATATTCTTGTTGGCATCGATAAATTGAAACGATCCCTTGGTGCGATCGATTGGTGCAGAAAGACCATCGGAAAGGTCGAGAAGGGCAGTGTGAGGAAGATAAAAAGAATGAAAAGCATGGACGAGATCCTCGCAGAAAGGAGAAAAGTTTACGGTCGTGTTTCTTCTTTAATCAAACAAGTCTCATCAGATCTTCTTTTTTTGAACGACGCCAGATGGAAGCTGCGGAAGATGCCCTCTATCGACGCGAATCTAAAAACGATTGTCATTGCTGGCTCGCCCAATGTAGGAAAATCCCAGCTTGTTAAACAAATATCTTCTGGGAAACCGAAAGTTGCAGTTTACCCTTTCACAACGCAGAACATTTCCATCGGTCATCTCGAAGATCGCTATCAAAAATATCAGATAGTCGATACCCCAGGCTTACTGGATAGAGAGTTTTCAGAACGAAATCCCATTGAAAAACAGGCTGTCCTAGCGCTTAGACATTTGGCAGATGTCGTCATCTTCCTTATAGACCCTACGGAAACATGTGGGTATGAGATGAAGATGCAGCTTAGTTTGCTTCGCAATATTAAAAAGATCTTTGATAATGTGCCTATGATCGAAGTAGAGAATAAAGCAGATCTGCGGAAAACAAGATCAAGAAGGCAAAAGATCTCTGCATTAACTGGAGAAGGAACTGACGTTCTGGTTAAAAAAGTGCTAGAATTAATGCAATCATAATCTTTATACAACTGCAATTGTATTAGGGTGCGGGAGTGCACATCTGAATAGATTCTCTAGTTAGAAAGCATATAAATTTTCCCTAGGTGAGCGAGTGAGTGAGGTGGAGTGTAGCGAATCCATAAAGCGATATTTCGATTTACTGCAGTCTGAGGTAGATAAGTGCTATGCTATTGCCAAGAACGCAAGAAAGGAAGGTTACGATCCAGAGCTGAATGTTGAGATCTTTCAAGCTGAAGATCTAGCATCAAGGGTAGAAGGGTTGTTGAAGGATTGGGATGTTAAAGGTGTAGCTAAAAGAATACGCGAACTATCTAAGAAACACAACAGGGAAGAAGTATCGCTCTTGGTAGCTAAAGAAGTTGCACAAAAACACTCCAGATTTAAAGAAAAGGCACTGGAAATAGCCATTCGTGTTGGGTTAGCGATAATTACGGAAGGGGTTTTAGTTGCACCGTTGGAGGGTGTTGCAAAAGTAAAAATAATGAAAAATTCCGATGACAGTTCATATGTAGATATCCATTATGCAGGCCCGATTCGCTCAGCAGGAGGAACAGGGCAGGCGATGAGCATTCTGATAGCAGATGTCGTGAGACGGGAATTGGGCATCGGTATGTACGCTCCTACGAAAAGAGAGATCGAGCGCTACAAAGAGGAAATATCGCTTTATGAACAGACGCAGCATCTTCAATACCTGCCCAGTCCTGAAGAAATAGATGTCATTGTTCGTAATTGCCCAGTATGCATCGATGGTGAGGGAACTGAAGAAGCGGAGATATCTGGAAACAGGGATTTACCCCGAATAGACACGAATAGGGTCAGGGGAGGAGCTTGCCTTGTCATCGCTGAAGGGCTCTGTCAAAAAGCACCTAAGGTCCAAAAACATGTTAAAAAATTGGGGATAGATGGTTGGGAATTTATCAGTGAATATCTAAGCATGAAGAAGGAAGAAAAAAAGGCGATCGAACCGAGCTATATTTTCATTAAAGATATCGTTGCTGGTAGACCTGTTCTCTCACATCCCAGTAGAATGGGCGGTTTTCGTCTGAGGTATGGTCGAACGAGGGCAACAGGATTGGCAGCATTGGCGATACATCCAGCTACGATGTACATATTAGATGAATTTATTGCTATTGGAACGCAGATCAAGATCGAGCGTCCAGGGAAAGCTGCTGCTGTAACTCCATGCGACAGTATAGATGGACCGATCGTACTGCTTGAAAATGGTGATCTGATATGCGTTAATAGCACAACACAAGCAAAAAAATTGAAGGGTAAGGTTAAACAGATAGTTGACATTGGTGAGATCCTCATTCCTTTCGGAGAATTCGTAGAGAACAATCACGTTTTGATGCCGGCAGCGTACAGCATTGAATGGTATATCGAGGAATTAAGAGTTAAGATGGATAAAGCTGAAATGGATGATATAGACTATATTAATCCCTCTCCGCAAAGGGCATTTGAACTGTCGGAGAAGTATGGTGTGCCGCTGCATCCGAATTACAATCTTTTCTGGCATGACGTTTCCATTAAGAATATTCGTACATTATCTGATTTTATAGTAAAAAATGGAAAATATGAATCAGAGATCCTGCGTATAACAAAGGAGAACGACATTAAAAAAATTCTTATTGATCTAGGTGTGCTTCACACTGAAGATGAAGGTGAATTCATCATCACCCACTACGCTTATCCGCTGCTGAGATGCCTTGGTCTCGCTTTTGAAGATGGATCTATAACAGAGAAGAAAAGAATATCTAATGGTGGAAATGCGATAGAATACATATCTGAACTTTCCAACATAAAAATCAGGGAGAAAGCACCAACACGAATAGGTGCGAGAATGGGTCGCCCAGAGAAAGCAAAAGAAAGAAAAATGAGACCCCCACCGCATGTTTTATTCCCCTTAGGTCAAGCAGGGGGAACACAGCGGCTCGTAAAGGAAGCTTCCCTGCACAAGAAGATTCCAGTGGAGGTTGGTGTACGAATATGCACTGTATGTAAAAAACGGGGGTTCCTTCCAAAATGCACTTGTGGAGGTCATACAGAACTTCGAGCGAGACCAGCGATGCAGAATATTAGTATGGATGAGATATTGAGTGAAGCTATGGCCACACTCGGAGAAAAGAGAATTAAGGATATAAAAGGTGTTCAAGGTATGATATCGAAGAGTAAAACACCAGAACCTCTTGAGAAAGGAATAATTCGTGCTAAATACGATGTGTTCGTCTTTAAGGACGGAACAACGCGTTTCGATATGACCGATCTTCCATTAACGCATTTCAAACCCTTAGAAATAGGATTGAGTCTGTCTAAAGCAAAGGAACTGGGTTATACGCATGATGTTGATGACAAACCATTAAAAAACAGGGAACAAATTCTTGAGCTAAAACCGCATGATATCGTTCCCTCATGGACCTGCGGTGAATATTTGATCAAAACAGCGAAGTTCTTGGATGAGCTCCTCACTAAGTTATATGGGCTGGAATCATTTTATAGCGCCAAAAAACCAGAAGACCTCATTGGGCATTTGCTTGTCGGTCTGGCACCTCATACATCAGGCGGCGTTCTAGCTCGGATAATTGGGTACACAGATGCACAAGCAGGGTATGCTCATCCCTTCTTTCACGCTGCGAAAAGAAGAAATTGCGATGGAGATGAGGATTGTGTGATGCTGTTGTTAGATGGGTTAATCAATTTCTCTCGTTCATTCCTGCCTGAGAAAAGGGGAGGATTGATGGATGCCCCTCTAGTACTTACCACTAAAATAAATCCAAACGAGATCGATAAAGAAGCTCACAACTTAGATATTTCCTCAAATTATCCATTGGAATTCTACGAATCTGCATTGAAGCATGCCCATCCAAAGGAAGTAGAATCGATGATAGATACTGTTGCTAAAAGAATTGGTACTGCAGAGCAGTACGAGGGCTTTAAGTTTACACACAGCACAACCAACATATCTCAGGGTCCAACCCAATCCGCTTATAAGACCGGCTCAATGATCAAAAAGATGAACGGTCAGCTGGATTTGGCTGTGAGAATTCGTGCTGTTGATGAACGTGACGTGGTCACTAAGCTTATTGGCTCTCACTTCTTGCCCGATCTAATAGGTAATCTTAGAACTTTCTCCAGTCAGCAGGTGCGGTGTACGAAGTGCAATGCGAAATATAGGCGCATTCCCTTGGCAGGCGTATGCGTTAAGAAGAAGAGCAATGGGACAATATGCGGCAATAATCTAACGCTGACAGTGCACGAGGGGAGCGTGAAGAAGTATCTCGAGGTATCCAAAAAAATCTCGATTGAGTATGACGTCTCAAATTACACCAAACAGAGGCTAGAACTCATCGAGAATTCTATCCAATCATTATTCAATAATGATAAGGTTAAGAACTGCAAACTGAGCGATTTTATGTAGTATGTGTGAAAAGCGCTGAGGGGGAGATTCGAACTCCCGTGATGCAGAGCATCACCGACTCTCAAGGCCGGCGCCGTGGTCCAGGCTTAGCTACCTCAGCACTAGTTCGTATCAGTTCATTGACGTCCATCTCAAATCCTATTACTGGATATCCCAATTCGAAGTTCGTTATTACCTTGGGCGAAAGCTCTCCGAACAGACCTATCTCTTCATCCTCTCTTTTAATGGCAGCGCATCTTCCCGTTATGAAACTGTTGTGTTTTTTTGCCGATAATTGATATTTAACCCCTATCGATCTTAATATATTTTCAATCAAAGATTTGGCTTCGGTGAAGCTCGCTTTAGAATGGGTTATTAATCCAGCTATATTACGCTTATTCTCCGTATCAATGACCACATCACCTACTTCAAATATCCTTTGTGGAAGCTCATGGTGTTTATTCTCCCTCAATACGCCAAGAAGGCCCGGTATTAGGGAAATTCGCAGGCAGGTATATTCCTCACTTATGGGATTCTTGATCGTTACTTTCCTTGCAGCCCTCAAATTCATCAATTTGAATTGTTCTTTTTCACCAGATAAAGCCAAGGTCATCGTTTCGTTGAATCCCAGACCGATCATTATCTCTCGTAATTTTTTGGAAAATTTCTCGCACTCTATTCTCCCGCCGAATGTCATTGCTTTAGGAAGCATTGATTCAAGATTTTCATATCCAAAACCTATTGCTACATCCTCAACCAGATCTATTGGATGTAGAATATCGTTTCTATAGGCCGGGATCGATACTTCGATGTATTTCTTTTTGATCTCAGTGCCATATCTCATCTTCCCCAAGCAATTAGCCATATCATGCGGAGACAGATCCGTTCCAAGGATCGAATTGGTGTATTTCACCTCTAATTTCTTTGTTTTTGGTTTAAGATCTGGAGTTGTCATTCTTTTATCTTTGTACTCAACATCCACGGAATAAAGCTCTCCTCCTCTTTCCGCTAGAGCTGTGCAAACGATGTTTAAAGTAGAATTAATGGCAATGATGTCTGTGCCAGTGATGTCAATGAATAGCGCCTTTGTGTCTTCTGCAACCTCGGTCAATATACCGTTGATGATCGGAGGGAATGACAGAACTTCATCGTTAGAATCTAAGATAATTGGGTACACATTCGCATTTTCAAGAATAGGGGCGTATTCCATACCCTTTTCATGTTTTTGAAGGACCTCTGCCAAGTTCATTTCTACTGTTTTTCCCAATGGGATGAATTTGATGCTTGACGGTTTAACCGCTTTATAAATAAAAGGTGCTTTAACATTACTAAAATCATGCACACCTATGGACACTTTTTTCCTTTTTCTACCGATCGTGAGATGCAATTTTTCCTGCATATCCATAAGAGATTTGATTAGAGCATCTGTCATCTTAAGACCCTTGATCACAGCGCAAACAATAAAAGGTCTAATGCTCTCAACACTCTCATCAACGATGATCTTTACATTTGATCTCTTGACATCATATTTTCTTAAACCAATTTCAATACCAAAAAACCCCTTTAAAGCTCTGCTCACTCCTTCAACGGAATACAGGTCAGGGCGATTGGGAAAGAAATTCACATCTATCTGCTTTTCCTCAACGCGCTCTAACTCCGATCCAATCATCGGGATCTTATCCACCAAATCCTCTATCGGGACATCTAGACCCATCAGGGAAATGAGGTCATCATAATCTAAAGATATTACTGGCATATGAATCACAATGGTAATGATTTAGGGTTATATGTTAATTTCGTTTAATGCGCTAAACATATTAGAGAGCTAAAAAAATCCTCAAAGGATTGTTTAAATAGTAAAAATCGATTTATCGTTCAGGATTGTGAATTTAATGTATATTCTAGTCATCATACTCCAATCATTGTGGCTAATGCTGCCAGCGTATGTTGCTAATTCTGCTGCTGTATTATTCGGAGGTTCAGTACCGATCGATTTCGGTAAGGAAGTTAAGGGCAAAAGGATATTGGGGGATGGAAAGACATGGCGCGGTTTGATAGGAGGTACCGCCTTCGGGATGTTCATCGGTTTGATCCAAATAAGCATTTCTTTATCGTTCAATAACGAAAACTTCTTTGGTTTTGGGGCATTTCCTGATTTCTTTCTTCTTTTATTTTTACTGCCTTTTGGCTCTTTACTCGGTGATATCCTCGGTAGTTTAATTAAACGCAGGATCGGGAAGAAGAGGGGGGAGAAATGCATAGGTTTAGACCAGTACGATTTCATTATTGGTACGTTCCTTCTCCTTCTAATTTTTAGGCAGGAATGGTTTCTAACACATTATATATACGGACAATATATTGTTGGTCTAATCACTGTGATAATGGTAACTCCTTTGCTGCATAAAGGAGTGAATATCATAGGCTATAAGACCGGAAAAAAAGAGGTTCCATGGTGAGCGGTATGATGAAGATGTGCGAGATTTGTAGGGTAAGGGCATCAAGTTACACCTGCGTAAGCTGCGGCAAAAAGGTTTGTGCCGACTGCTATTTAGCGCAGGTAGGTGTATGTGACGATTGCGCAAAAGGAAAAGAAAGATCAAATTTGCTGCTGAAACAACTGAAAGAATGCGGTGCAATTCAATTCGGAGTATTTAAATTGACTTCAGGAAAAGAGAGCCAGTATTATGTGGATATAAAAAAAGCTTCCACTAACCCTGAGATCTTAGAAGAGATAGCAGAAAACATGGAAAGATATGTGGATGCTGAGAGAATAGCTGGTATGGCCCTTGGAGCGGTGCCTATTGCTGTTGCCTTGTCTTTAAAAACAAGAATCCCGTTCGTCATCATTAGAAAAGAGGAGAAGATGTACGGAACTGCTAAACAAATTGAAGGGGAGATAAAGCAGGGAGAGAAGGTGATCGTGGTAGAGGACGTTGCCACAACTGGCAGATCAGTGAAAAGGGCAGTTGATTTGTTAAGGAGCGCAGGTGCGAATTGCGAGCGCGCATTGGTTGTTGTGAACAGAGAGGAAGGAGCAGAAGAACTGTTGGCAGAACATGGTGTAAAACTCATATCTTTAATAAAGATGACCGATCTGATGTGATCTGTTAGTTTTTTGGACTATTCGTCTATTTTCTTCCAAAAAACCGCTTCTATGAAATAGATATGTGACAAAATCTTAAATAAGCTGTTATGTATATTATATACAGAGGCTGGGAGGAGAAAGGATGAATAGAAGCGCACTATCTACAGTGCTCATTGTGATTTTGTTGTTAATTAGTTTTAATTCTGCATTCCTTTTCGGCGATACAAGTAACAATGGCAAAGTAAATGCTATGAATGGAGATCAAGGAAATAAACCTTCAGGTGCCGATGAGCCTGTGACTTTTACAAATGTTTCGGAACAGATAGGTCTTGGAGCATCAGCGGTAGTTTTCTGCAATGGGGGGATTATGATAATGACGGTGATTTGGACCTCTTGATTAATGGCAATCGTCTCATGAGAAACAACGGCATTCCCACAGGTACATGGAATTTCACAGATGTTTCCTCAACAGCAGGAATTTCAAACGGCGGCGTTTGGGGCGATTACGATAGGGATGGATGGCTTGACACATTTGGGAAGAAGCTTTGGCACAATAATGGCGACGGCACTTTTACTGATGTTACTGCGACTGCATTGTCCGGATATAATTCCGGATATGTCACCTGTGCAGGTTGGGGCGATTATGATAAGGATGGCTATCTAGATCTTTATATTGGAAGAGGTGAGAAAGAGATTCCAATATACTACCCAGATGACCTATGGCATAACAACGGCGACGGCACGTTCACAAATGTCACTGCGTCTTCTGGCATCGGTGTAGTTCCCAATGCTTATTGTCGCGGCGTATCATGGACAGACTATAATAACGATGGTTGGTTAGATGTTTATATTTCAAATTACAGACAGGATGAGAATTATCTCTTTAAGAATAATGGTGATGGTACATTTACTAATACTGCACCTGCTACAGGCTGTCTTCACGATGGGCCACCAGATACAACTGACCACAACAATGACGATCCGAATAATAGACCAGGACACACCATTGGTGCTGTATGGGGTGACTTTGAGAACGACGGAGATTTTGACATCTGGGTGAACAATTTCAACCATAAGGATAATATCCCCGGTTATGAAAGAACATCCGATGATGCATTATTATGTAGAAATGAAGGGCCACCAGATTGGACATTCACGAACTTTGCGGGTACAGCAGGAATTCATAGAAAACCTTATGCTTTACTCCCTCCCGAAGGAGATGATTTACTTGCTGGAAATGCGTTTGGGGATTATGATAATGACGGTGATTTAGATATTTGGCTGGCGCAAGTTTATGGGGATATAGATTATGCATATTCTTATTTGTACAGGCATGACGGCGTTGCCAACCAACATTTCACACAGGTTGCGAATGATAATTATGGAGATCCATTATGCGTTCGGGTCTGGAACACATATGCAGGAATATTCGTGGATTATGATAACGATGGAGATCTAGATCTGATAACCGCAGGCAAATATCCATACGAAAATGGCGTATATATGATTCGCGTGTTCCAAAACAGCGGAAACTCAAATAGTTGGTTGGAAGTAAAGCTAGTGGGCGAAGACTGCGACAAGTTTGGTGTGGGTGCAAGGATATATGTAAATCAGACCTCATCACCTTATCTAACATTGATGGATGAGATCAGGACAAGTCAAGGAGCGCACAACCATGCAAATGGCTTGAGAGCACATTTTGGTCTGGGCGCATACTCAGGAACAGTTACTGTAGAGGTGCGCTGGCCGTGTGGCAACTTCACAGCTTTAACAGATGTAGCAGTAAATCAAACCCTTACCATCCATGAATTAGAACCATTACCTGCTCCACCGACAAAGGTTGATGCAAGATTAGAAGGTCTGCAATTCGAGGATGTGAATATAACCTGGACTTTATCAAAAGACGATGGCAGCGGAAAAAACAATGTTAATAATTATGCGATCTATCGCAATAAAAGCTATGATCGT
>JAUWGG010000250.1 GCA_030606525.1 Methanobacteriota archaeon
ATACCTGTGTCCTTGAGTTGTGTGACAAGATTCTTTATTGTCGATAAGCTGTTACGGCTTCCGTTATAGACAAAGTGAGATATGGGATATTTATCATGTTTTGATACAAGGAGTGCAAGATTAACCTGAAGACGTTTGACATGTTTACTATTGTATCCTAGCTCTGCTAGAGAGCAACTAATGCCAAAGAAAAGTACTGATGTAAGATCGTATGCAAGTGTTTCCCTCTCTACTAACTTGAGAGGGTGCATCTCACGCCACTGTTTGTAAAGAGCATCATCGATTTGATGTGTGAAGTCGCGGATTTGCCCGATTGACTTATCATCATAGCAAACAAAGTCCATTGCACCTAAAAATGAGTTCCTAGTGAGATCAGCCGGACTAAGATCCATTAGTCTGGGTAGATCTGTTGTGAGAATCCAATTCTCAAGCATGGTATTGCTCATAGGATCCAGAACCCGATTGATCGCCCAGGCGGTTAGGAGCTTTCCGGGAGAAGGACCATCAATATTTGGTTCCCCGCAGCAGATTTCATCGATAGTACTAACGAAGCCAAATTGAGAAGCAAGTTCCCATAGGAGGGTGACAGCACCTACTCTATAAGATACACCATGTTCTAAACGATTTAGTGTCTTAGGCTTTGGTTTTACAGAGGCAACGGGTTCTTCGGGTCCTAAACTTCTCACATAGACACTTTTGACTTTTCCATCTATACGAATGGATTTGTATTCTTCAAGATAAATACGGCCGTTCTTTTTCTTACGTTTAATTACCATGTAGGAGGGAATACCTCTACATGGCAATAAAGGTTTCGATTTAAAATCGAGTAAAATGTAGAGAAAAAATAGGTGTTTGATTATGAAATTGAATCAATGAAGTAGTTCAGAATAGTGTATGTAGGAGGGAAGAGCTAATCTGTTCAGGTCATAAACCAGGTTTTAGAGATTTCATTGATGAGATCGCATTTAATCTGAATCTCAACGGATATGTAAAAAATCTTGATGATGGGACAGTGCAGATTATCTGTGAAGGTGAAGAAGACATAATCAAAAAATTGCTCAAAAAAATTAATATTAATCAATACCCCATACGTGTCGAAAATATTGATGTAGTCTATAAAAAATCAACAGGCAAGTATAGAACATTTGAGATTATCAGAGAAGAAGATCTAACCACAGCAACTTATGAAAGAATGGATACGGCTGTGAGATATATGAGAGAAATGAACTCAAATCTCAGCCAAAAAATAGATAATCTCGGCGATAACCTTGGCAATAAAATAGATAATCTCGGCGATAACCTTGGCAGTAAAATAGATAATCTCGGCGATGACCTTGGCAGTAAAATAGATCAAAATAGGATAGAAATATCATCAGAAATCCGTTCCAATAGGGATGATTTCAGGTGTTTTTTTGATGAGAGAATTTCAATGATAGAACGAGATGTAGCTCGAATAAAAGAAAAAGTCATGCTCAAGCATTAATTCACTTCACTTGTAATTGCAGGATTAATTATTTTAACA
>JAUWGG010000197.1 GCA_030606525.1 Methanobacteriota archaeon
TGATTTTATTCTCTGATAATTTTTTTAAATAATAATAAAGCTCAGTACCGCTGAACCTTTCAAGCACATTGTCCCACGCTGGTTTTGCTTCATAATCACCCATATTCGGGATCTGCTGCCCAGACAGGATATTGATAACAGTCGTTTTCCCAATGCCGTTCGGACCTAAAAGACCAATGACCTTCTTCTCTGTTGGGCAGGGTAATCGATACAATCTAAAACCATTCTTTCCAAATTGGTGTACCAGGTCTTCCTTCAATTCCTGCGGCAGACCGATGATCCTTATTGCATCGAACGGGCATTTATGAACGCATATGCCGCATCCAGAGCACAATTCCTCCGAGATGATGGGTTTTCCATTATCACCCAGGACTATGGTCTCATCACCAGTCCTCACTCTAGGGCAGTAATCTATGCACTGCATAGAGCATTTCTTCGGCTGACATCTATCCTGGAATATAATAGCTATGCGCATCTATTGGTGAATATAGTTAAAGGATAAAAAATTGACTACTCGCGCCCAATGAATTCCTTGATCTTTTGAATAAATGATACTTATTTATACATGCAAAGCATTATAATTATACGGTGATGTATTTGCTATCAGACACATTAGGTAAAAGCCCAGAGATAAAAATATTAGATCACTTCTTACTGCATGAAGATTTTGCATACACAAAGAGTGAAATAGCCGAATGCGCAGGAATTTCAAGAGCTACTGTCTATGAAAAATTGCCTTCACTCTTGGAAAAGGGAATATTGGTTGAAACGAAGAAGATAGGTAAAATCACTCTTTATAAATTAAATCTCAACAACTTAACTGTTAAGAAACTTAGAAGTCTAAATTATCAGATAGCGAAGGCAATAACAAGAGAGCGAAAATGAGGAAAGAGAAATCTGTTAAATCTGCAAGAACAGTATCAGCCTGATTCACTTTAAATTCTCTTCTATCTCCTTTATCAATGGATTAATGTCCAATCCATGGTATCCTACCATTTGAGCAAGTTCCTCAACATCGTACTTTTGTCCATGCGACCATAATTCCCTCAAGAACTTTCCTGCCTCAGGATCAGAGAACCATCTTCCGCCGTACTTATCTTTTAAAAGGGAGCGCAGCTGCGCTTCAAATATCCATGCTCTCAGATAACTAGATACATAGAAACCATCATCCACATCCATTAAATAATGATTCTCTTTGTGTTCAAATTTTAGCGCGTCCTCTAAGGTCGCTTTATACATCTTGTCCATATCTTTTATATCACCTGCATGCAGCCTTAATTCATATAGAAGCTTGGCAGCGTATCTCCTAACATAGAATAATTTATTTAGAAAAGCAAAATCTAGGAAATCTTTATCTGCTGTGCCGATGAATTCGTGAAGCCAATTCTTGTCCGTTGGCAAATAATCGAATAGGAATGCATACGATTCAGTAACAGAATTATCACCCAGGTTCCTGTACTCAAATGGTAATTCTTTCGAGGTGTAAGCAAAATGCACTGCATGTCCTCCTTCATGCAGCATTGCTCTGTAATCGTCTTGACCGCCGTGAGGCATAATGACCAGCATGACATCATCCGGCACCTTGATCGGTGCTGTGAAAGCTCGTGGGCTCTTTTTCTTTCTTGCTTCAACATCCAATGTAATGTTCTTCTGTTTATCCAGATCGATATCCAAACCCAATAATGTGTTCTTTAATACGGATACGACCTTCTTTTTCGGGAAATGCTTGTCAAAACCCTTCGCTCTAAGCAGATAAGCAATATCATAGCTCTTCGCTTCTTTCAAAGTGATTCCTATTGACTTGACAGCCTGTTCCATCTTTTTTGTGTATAGGGTTTCGGTGCGATTCAAAAAATCCTTCATGAGCACTTCAAGCGCATCAAAATCAATACCCTTCACATCCCTAAACAAAGAAATGTAATCATTATAACCTAATTCTTGTGACAGCTCGTGCAGTCTTTCAATTCTCTTCTTTCTGATGACATTGACCTTTTCAATGATCCTGCCCCTAGCTTTATCCATCTTCTTTCTTTTAGTTCTATCATCTTCATTAGATATTAAAACTGAGAGAAAGCGGAATGAGGTATCTTTACCATCTATTTTCACAGTTGCTTTTGCTTCCTTGGTCTCGATCTCATCTGTTAACTTCTTCACCTCATTGTCCAAATATCCCGTAATGAAGAAACCTGCCAAATACCTCAATCTGCGCTCTTCCTCCTTCTGCGCCTCCGCCTTTACCTTCATCCTAATCTTTTTAATCT
>JAUWGG010000155.1 GCA_030606525.1 Methanobacteriota archaeon
TTCATTAATCGTTCATGGATCGCCCATAGAGCATTCAGTAATCGTTCATGGATCGCCCATAGAGCATTCACTAATCGTTCATGGATCGCCCATAGAGCAGTCACTAATCGTTCATGGATCGCCCATAGAGCATTCACTAATTTGAAAAACCAACTTGAAAACGGTCGCGTGCATCTAGCATTAATAAGAAATTGTAGTCCCCCTTTTGCTCTTTTTTTCGGTACAAGGTTTATTATAAGGGCCCCCCAAAATATAAATATGTCCCCGCAGAAAAAGGAAGAGGAAAAAGACAGGAAAGAATGTTATGAATGTTGGCGCAGGAGGTACCGAAGAGAAATGACAAAGCAGGCAGAAGCTACAGGGCTAGATCTTTCTGCGTCCTTCGATGCCATTATTACAGAGAAGGAAGAAGGATCGAAAGACGTGCGAGAGCGATTGATGCTGCTTCGTGATGAAATATTAGAGCTTCGACTTCTTGCCGGCGATCATTTCATGGGGCGCTATGTAGAGCATGAAGAGAAGCTTTAGCCCATTTTTCTTTTTTTACCTCCTGGGTCCAAGCCTTCCCGTTCTCGCGGTTTTCTTTCTTCTAATTCTATGTGCTAATGGCACCTCTCGCACCGGGCGCAAATGACACCAAGAGTTCTAGGTCTGCTTATATCCCCTCCGGCTTTCGCATTATTGAATGAAAAAATGGCTTTATCGGTTGAAATGAATGCAATCCGTATCGAATTGCATCAATCGCATGATCATTCACCTTTATAGGCAAATCCGAATTTTCGGAATAGCAGTAGGAATAAAACTCACTGATTAAGTTTTGGCAGAAGGGAGAAACATAAAGTTGCTTATCAAGGGGCATCAAGAAGGACGTAACAGTTTTGATGCCTGGGATAACAGGGTTCTTAGCGGCATGCGCATCTAAGCCTGCAATGCGGAACTTGACGATTGAATCAGGTTGAGAAGGGTCACAATAAATTGGACCGGGGCCGAACTGATCACGCCACGACTTCGCGATGTCAATGAGTTGATCATCGATGACATGAGCGCGGTAAAACTCCTGGATAACAATAGGGTGTTTACCCTTGAACCCGATAGCAAGCAGGCAGCATGGGTTTCGAAACCCCCAGTCGATAGCATAGATCATACGCTGAAACGGTGGCTTGAGGAGCGGGGAATCGGGGGAGATGATATGACGGTGACTGAAATCAGGATACACCAAACCTTCGAACTCAACAAACATGCCGTCGAGTTCTTGAGCCGCGAACCTGCCGGTATATTGACTACGAAGCGAGAAGACATAATCAGGCGGGAGGTGTCGATTAGACTCGATAGGAACATCAGTGAGCGCGAAAGAATTAGGTATTCGTGATATTTTATCCATGAACAAACTTTTAACCCACGAATTGGGTTTTGGCGTGCCAGTGATCCAAGCTTGACGTTTGAATCCTTTTTGGCGAAGGCCACCGAGGAGAACATTCCACAGGATTTGGGGCGTGAGCGTTGCTTCATCGATCCAGAACCATGAGATGGATAGACCACGTAAACGCTGAATATGGCGCATATTATCCGCAGATCGAAACATGATGACGGAGCCATTATCGAAGAATAGATTATGTTTGAATCGATTATCCCTGAGGATGAATTCTTTGGGAATCCAGTCATCCATCTCCGGAAGAATGACATCGTCGATAAGAGGGAAGGAAGGAGCAACTATGACACCGCGAGAGCCGGGGGATTCTGCGGAGAACCGTAAACAGTTCATCCACCCGACAGATGTTTTGCCTGCGCCGCGAGCGGAAAGAAAGGCTTTGAATTTAGAAGAGTTAGTAAAGAAATCAAATTGTGGTTCTGACAGATTCCAATCGCGGTTAATTTGTTTCATTTTGCGATACAACTATTACATAAGTCCCTTTCTTATCCAGTGCCTTACAAAGTTTCATACTTTTTCATTCACACTTCATACTCTTTTGGAACAAATTATTTTACACATTTGTCGATATCTCACTTAACCCCCAGTATACAACCTTCATCTTACCACAATTGTTACACATGAACGTTAACTGATACATATCCTGTGAGCCGGTATAAAACGCACCCGCTTTTTATTCTATTTGTCTCGCGCCATTTATGGAAACCAAACATGCATCCGAGATCATCTAACATGTTTTCATAACTCATTACTCGCTTCACCCTCACTCGGTTCCACTTTCTCATCAGGCGAATATTTTTGGACGTTGAACGTGATAGCAATAGGCTCCTGTTCAGTTTCACCGAGAAGCTTGAGCGCGGAATCAATCAGATCCTTGAGGTCCCGGGCGCGATCACAAACAATGTTTGGTTTACCCTGGGCATCAAAAGCAGTATCGATAACTGACTGAACTTGCCGCAGGAATTTGGCTTTGACCGAGACGAGATCGGCAGTGGATTTTTCTTCAACTTTACGAGCGACTTCAGCGTCACGAATGATACAACGTTGCTGCCAGTCATTGACGCGAGACCACTCTTTGAGTGTACGAAGAGAAAATGCTTTCTTCCCCGGTGGTGCAGTTTCTGTTAGGAGCGAGTGCAATTTAGAGAGAGACCGAATGGCCCCAAGGAGGAAATACTGTTCAAAAGCATCGTGTTGAAATTGGCTTTCTTTTTTCACCTTCTTGCACCACCTTGCACCAGTTTATGTATCATAATTAATCAATATAAAGTAAGAGAATAAATAGGAACTATGGAACTAAAAATGGGAAGGGGTGAATTCATTGCGAAGGTAAGGCACATAGCAGGGATGAGTTATCTGATTGCAGCAGGACAGCCATACAATGTGGAGATAAATGAAGACCAGATGACATCCTTACTGGATGGGATAGAATATTTAGAGAGACATCCTGAAGCGACACCAGAGACGAATCATGAGAACTGGATGAGGATGAAGAAGGAGCAGGGATGGAAATATGGTAAGGTGAAAGATTTTGAAGCGAAGACACATCCTGATCTTGTACCCTACGATCAACTGCCAGAGATAGAGAAGAGAAAAGACAAATCG
>JAUWGG010000071.1 GCA_030606525.1 Methanobacteriota archaeon
GCCCTGATGGCTATGGTTGTCTAGATTATCGATGCGTTTGGGTTGGCTGTGAGAGAAATGACAGTTTATGCCCTTTAGGCTTTCGGTGTGATATTTCAGAGTGTGTTGAGGGCTGCCGAGATCCCGATAACTGTCCCCCCGGTCGTCCTCTCTGCGCAGCGGGTGAATGTGTGGAATGCTGGATTAAGCATCATTGCCATGATGGCTACGATTGTCTAGATTTTCGATGCGTTTGGGTTGGATTGGATTGTCAAAGAGATAAGGAATGCCCAAAAGGAGAATGGTGTCCGCACGGTAGATGTAAAGAAGGATGTCGAGATGATGAAAATTGCCCGGATAATAAACCTCATTGCACTCGGGCGACAGACAAATGCGAAGAATGCTGGGGTTCGCTGCAATGTCCTCCTGGACAAGATTGTATCGATTATCACTGTATGGCCGTAGAACCAGAATGTTTTGATAAATACGATTGTAAGCACGGTGAGAGATGCAAACATGGAACTTGCATAAAAATTGAATGCCACAATAAACCAGATTGTGACGCAGGAGAATGGTGTGACGATGGTGTTTGCAAAAGTTATACAGAGGAATGCGGAACTGGTTGTGCTGATGATTACTTCTGTAATGAAGAGACAAATAGATGTGAACGAATAGAATGTAAAACATATAAAGAATGTGGGGAGGGGGAATGCTGCGAGACAATCGCGGGTGTAAACAGATGTGTACCTTGTGAAGCGGCGAAATGTGATGCTCTTCACAGATGTAGAAAGGGCTGGACATGCGATCTCAACACTGGATTATGTGTGCCAAAAAGCTGTGCTTCTCCCGCTGGTTGTCCTGAAGGTTATATTTGTGATGAAGTAGCTGGAATATGTGTCCCACTCATGTGTACAGAAACATTGGACCCAAACGAGTATTGTAATAAACAATTTGGCATTGGATGGAAATGCGATTTTGATAGCAAACAATGTGTGAAGGCTGCTTGTGATCTTGTCGACGATCCAGATGGATACTGTCGTTACTATTACGGGTCTACCTATGGATGTAGAGATAAAGAGTGTATTGAGTTGGGATATTATGATTTTCCCTCTCCAGATGAATATTGTAAAACATATAACGGCGAATATTGGCGTTGGAATTTCGTTTCTGAAACTTGCGAGGTGACTCCTTGCGATCTATATGATAATCCAGACGAAATGTGTGCCAAACATAAAGGTGAATGGTACATTTGTATTGAGGGGACATGTGGCAAGTTAGGTGAGGGTGATGCCTGTGATGTCAGTCCGCAGTGTGATCGTGGGTTAAGATGTAAATATGGCTTTTGTCATGAAATCGAGTGTGAGCAACCATGGGAATGCACGGGCGAAAATGAAACTTGTGCCGATGGTCTCTGTATCGCTACAACACGTGATTGTGAAATTCCTGGTGATTGTGATTCTGGCTATTTCTGCAATAAAGATGGGCGATGCGAAAAGCGTGTGTGCGAAACTAATATAGATTGTCAGCTCGATTATTGCTGTTTATATCCCTATGGCGCTGGTGGAAATGCTGAGACGGAATGCGTGCCGTGTGGAGAAGGTTTTTGTCAGAGGCCTCCCGACTGCCCCCCTGGATGGGAATGCAATTTAGAAACGAAAAAGTGCGAAAGGAAACTATGTGATGACCCTGAAGAATGTGGTCCTGGATATGATTGTCTCCATGGTTATTGTATTGCTTTTAATTGTACCACCGCCGAAGACCCTCTTTCGTTTTGTCAGAAATGGCGGGGTGAATATACATATTGTAATATGAACACTTCACGATGTGAGGAAAGAAAATGTAATGACTATCCGCATCCACGTGATATTTGCGAAGAGCAATTGGGTGAGAAGTTCAGATGTGATTGGTCAACTGGCGAATGTCGTTACAAGGAAATTTCTGATTTTAATAATCTCGATCTCTATTGTCGGAAGATGAATGGGACTGAATGGTGGTACTGGGATGCGGATCGGGGGGAATGTATACTGCCAACTAAATGTAATACCGTATATAATCCTGATGCATTTTGTGAGGAAACAGTCGGGCTTGGCTATCGATGCGTTATTGATAGATGCAGAAAAGGGCAAGAAGGAGATGTATGCGACATCCCGGAAGATTGTGGTCAGGGATTAGCGTGTGGAGACGAGGGTATTTGTGTAAAGAAAGAGTGTTATATCGATTATAATTGCGGTCGAATGAGATGGTGTGACGATAATGTTTGTAAAGATAATGATAATATCTGTATTGATGATTCAGCATGTCGTGACGGTTGGTTCTGCGATCTGGGCAATGGAAGATGTTCTCAGAAAGATTGTATGACTCATGAAGGATGTGATGGAGCATGCTGTTTTGATGGATGGTGTATTCCCTGTGAAGAGTGCCCCTGTGAGCCTGGAAGCTGTCCTACTGGTTGGGACTGTGTGAGAGGTTATTGCTCTCAGCGTGAATGTGAAGTCCATTCCCAATGCCCCCGTGGTTTTTATTGCGATCCACAAAGCGGTAAATGCACCATTGCAGAAGAATCTGATTTAATTAGAAAATGTCTGGATGAATCTTGGTGTGAACCAGGTGAAGTTTGTTTGGGGGCGTATTCCGGGGTTGGGATCCCTGATCCTTGGTATGGACCTCCTTTTGTTACGGTTTGGGGACGATGTGCAGATCCCGAACGAGGTGAGGTCGTGGAAATAAAGGGCATAATTGACGATGAGACTTGTGACTATTGTCTAGATAAGATCGGCAAATTCTACTATTTTGATGAGGATTCTCTACCTCCTTTTCATGGAACATGTCGCTGTTGGTCCGAGATTCATTCATGATAAGTAAAAAAGAAAAATGCCTTTTGAGGTCCTCGCGTCCACCTCGTATTGATATTTCTTTCCATTCTAATCTCTTCGCCAACACGCTGGGGCTTAAATCAATATCACCGGATCGAAACATCCTTCTGCACGTCATACACCTTATTCTCACTCCTTGCCCCGCATCTTCAAGCAGATTCAACATAAACGCATTCCATGCGACTCCACCTTTTTCCTCTCTCAATTTATCGACTGTCGTCCGATCAACTGTTATTGTTATTTTATTCGATCCTTTTCTTGCCACTTTCTATCACCTCCAGATATTCCATATTCCGCCTTAATATATTCCCTCCTCTTTTTTTCGATATTTTCAACCAAAGCTCGAGTTTTTGGATTATATTTTCTTTCTATTATTTCGTTATCTGATATCACATACACGGGCATCGCTGTCATATGGATTCTAACGAGTTGATCATCCAAAGCTGAAAGTACTGGGTCAGTCAAAAATCTTTCCCTTTCTTTCTTAATATTAACCTTCTTTTCTCCCGCCATCTTTTATCACCAATTAATCAATTAGAATTATGAGTATATAAAGGTTTACCATGAACAAGAAGTATTTACTTCGTTTTTGAAATGTATCAGGGATTATAATTTAGATTGGATTGTTTAAGAGACTATGAGGCTGATCTCAGCACTCGCCAGCGCTGCCGTTGCACAACTCGACTCGCTTCGCTCAATCGAATTGCACACCAGCGCTCATATTTCATTGTCGGATTCGACGAAACCAAAATCTAATCTTCCGCAAGCTCCAGATTAGATCAAGCCCTTCGGGTTTGGATTCATCTCATCCTGAATTATTATTTTAGATAGTTTGTTTAAGAGATAGAGATCGTATCAGCGATTATGAGGATGATATTAGCACATTTAAAATTAGGCCGGAAGCCTCCTCGAGTTGAATCGGAGTCGCTTCGCGACCGAGCCCTCCGGGTCCGAATCAACTCAACTCATTTTCCTTTGACTTCATCATCTGCTCTCAAAAAAGGTTTGTTTATTCCTTCTTCCACTTCGTTCCAGAAAGAATGCACAACTCCTTTTTTACGCTCGAACCAATACATCGTTTTCGAGATTGTGTAAGGGATTATAATTTAGATTGGATCGTATAAGAGAACTTAATATAGATGTATCAAACTACGTCAGGAAAGAGGATAAACTTTTGCTTTGATTTTATAGCGAACACAAAACTTTATTCCTCCTCCTTCCGTTTTTTTATTTAGGATAGGGTGTGTAGAAAAGCGCTTCGCGCTTATTCTCTCCCGGGGTTTTAGTCCCGCCAAACGCTCGATCCATCATCAGACAGATTATAAAAAAGGAAAAGGGGAAAAAAAGAAAAGGCAAAAGTATTTATATAAGTTAAAATAGAAGGCTTTATATACTCTATATGCTTTAGTATTATTAGGGATAAGGAATATCCAAGAAGGGCCCGCTTCAAAAGGCGGCTTTGGATATGAGATATGCAAGGGATCGAAGAACGAAAAACTTTGGTCCTGAAAAAAGGAACATACGAAAATGATAAAGGAACGACAGATAGATAAGTTTTTTGGCCGAGCTATTTTAGCACTTTTTGTGCTCTCGGCTTTTGGAGTTGGGATTGTAGGAGCAACTGGTATTGTTTCTGTGACGCCAGTAGATATTGTATGGAACGGGAATTACACGACCGGGAACGCGAGTATTAACGTTATGAATCATTCGAGATTGGTTGATGTGTGGTCTACCGCAAAAGACACAAATATCGAAGTTGGCAAAAATGGGCAGTTTGTTCAAGTCGACAGCGAAACGGAACAAATCACTTTGGGCATTTCGCCACGTTGGGAACAAACAGTAGAAATACATGTTTATGAGTTCCCGGGCGAAGGTACCGAAATATGGGGTCGTATCACGGCAGGTGTAAAATGGGATGACGAATGGGTAACCGATAACCCGGACCAACAGCCGGAAGAGTTTATCCTCGCTATTATTCGCAAAGGGGCCGATGTTTCGGTAACTCCCATTGACATTGAGCTCAATTCCGATGGTTATGGCTGCGGATGTGTAGAGATTATAACGAAGAATGTTTCTATGATGACTGGAGTTTGGATAGAGACAAACGAGACAGACGCAAACATCCATGCCAGCATTGGAGAGGATGAAAACTCAGTAAATTTTTACGCCGAAAATCGCGCAGCTTTTCTCGCGGGAATATACCCCAAAAGGAAGCAGAGCATAGGAATTCAAGTGAAAACCAACACGAAAACATCTTTTGAAATTTGGGGGCAGATTCGTCCTGCTTATGTTTGGGAAGATGACTCCTGGATATTGAGCAACCTGGACCAGCGGCCGGAAGATTTTAAATTGGCAACGATCAGGCCGGGGGTTTAGATGTTTGACGTGAAAGTAAACGGTAAAGTAATTGCAAGAGCGGAGAATGTGCAACAAAAGAAAATATATACCCTTAATTTTTTGGGGTGTAGCAATCAAGAAATTGCAGCACAGTTGAATTTATCTCTCAAATCTGTGACAAGATACACAGAGACCGGAGCAACGAGATAGTTTAGGATGTGAAAAAAATGAAAAAAGAAAGCAGAATTGAGAAGGCTAAGACGACCACCACGGAAAATCTTAGTTCTTCAATATACAGATATGTGATGGGTGTATATATAGGCAGCGGTAAAACACTTGGCGAGATTGCCATGCGCGCTCGGGAATTTGAGTCAGAAATGGATGTTTGGCATGTTAATTTAGACATTTTGGAGGACCTGGAGAATGGTAGATGATTTGGACGATAGGGACCCTTTCGATGAAGGGGCAGAACCGGAGGAGTTCGACCAGATTACAGAAGGAATGGTGAAGAAAGCGACTTATCTTATCCACAAGCTTGCGGAGCAGAAGAAGCAAGATTATAAAGAGATACAGAAGAAATGTAAGAAGCTTTTTGGTTATACAAATCTTGCTAAGGTTTCACTTCAAGACGGACACGCCCTTATCGATAAGCTCATAGAGCTGACAGGGGGCGAAGAGGAAGAACAAGACGCAATAGTTACCGATGATCTAAACAAGCATAAAAAAGAGACTGCCAAAGAGACTAAGACAGACCTCAAGGACGAGAGCGAGATAATCGAAGAGCTTGAAGCTGA
>JAUWGG010000100.1 GCA_030606525.1 Methanobacteriota archaeon
GATATTCTTTTTCTTTCCGATAAATGGGTTAGATCTGCCGAAGACAAAATTATGAGCGCTTTATCTGAAGCTGTAATAGAAGCTGAGATTCAAGCTAAACCTATTTTTTGGACATACGAAGAATTTAATAATAGAGATGATTATTTCACAAAACAAATTCGAAAGGATGGATTAATCCTATTTCATAAGGGAGAAACTAAATCAATATGGCAACAAATGAAAAGGTATCAGAGTACTACTCATTAAGCAAGACATATTTAGAATCGGCTGAGCTCTTGCTCAGAGAAAAGAAATTGGAGCCGGCACTTTTCAACGCTATACACGCACTAGAATTGTCAATTAAATCTGCTTTATATACAATATCTGAAGAAGATATTACAATTCACAGAGTTGGAGGATTATTCGGAAAGTACTTTAGAGATAAGGTTGGTGATAAAGTCTGTAAAGAGATCAACATAATTCTTTCAAAATATAATATCCCGAGATACCCAACAACTGATGAGATAACATACACTGAGGTGAAAAAAGTTTTAGAGATTGTGAGGAAGATCGTCAGAGAAACAGTTCCTTTTTTAACAAAATAGTATGTGTATATATTTTTAGCTTGATTATTACTATCTTATCAAATTGTATTATCTCAAGTCAAAAAAGATATAAAAGCTAAATGTATATCACCTTGAGATTGAAATGGTTAAAAAGATCATTGAGGAGCTGAGTTATCTAGAAAAGAAGGTGCTGCTTACATTAAAGGATATGGAAGCGGCTGCACCTGAAGAAATTCAAGAAAAGGGTAGATTCAAAGAGCTGGTAGGGGTGATGAATGCGTCATCCTGGCTTAAATCCAAGAAACTGGTTGAAATAAGTGAACATTTGACTGCCTATTACAACTTGGCCAAAAAGCAATTCGCCACCAGAGATTTACCGGAGAGGAGAGCGCTGCGCATATTAAAGAAGAAAAGAGGAGCAGCAAGTATAATGGATTTTCAGAGGAGCAGCAAATTAAAGAACAAAGAAGTACCGATCGCAATTGGATGGCTCAAGAGAAAAGGTTGGGCAACGATCTCAAAGGAAAAGGGTGAAACCATTTTTCATATAACAGATGAAGGGAAAGGAGCAGTGGATGAAAAGGGCAAAGATGAAAAGCTTATCGAACTGTTAGCTAAGGGCTGGACATCTGAGAACGAGTGCAACATGGAAGCGATGAGGATGCTCTTATCTCGCCAGGACATCGTTCGCACCAAAGATGTTATAAAAAGAGAAATTAAATTGACTGATTTGGGGAAGGAGGTATTGCAAAGAGGAATAGAGTTGAAGGAGGAGGTAGCGCAGTTAACACCCCGATTGATCCAAACTGGAAAATGGCGGGAAGTAGAGCTAAGAAAATATGACATACAGACCTTCGCCCCAAGTATTTATGGTGGGAAGGTACATCCTTTAACAGATCTAACGGAGCAGATAAAGGAGATCTTTCTGGAGATGGGATTCATGGAGATCAGCGGAAATTACATCCAATCCTGCTTCTGGAACATGGATGCTTTGTTCATCCCTCAGGATCATCCTGCACGAGAGCTTCAAGATACTTTCTATCTGAGCAGACCAGAAAAAATTGATCTTGTTGATAAAGAATTAGTAGAAAAAATTAAAAGAATACATGAATATGGTGGAGATACAACCTCGGACGGATGGCATTATGAATGGAATGTTGAGGAAGCAAAAAAAGCTATATTGAGAACGCATACAACCGAAAGCACTATAAGATATCTGTCCCAACATCCAGAACCTCCTGTAAAGGTCTTTTCCATTGGACGTATTTTCAGAAATGAAGCTACCGATGCTACCCATTTGGCAGAGCTGCATCAGATCGAAGGTATTGTAATGGAAAAGAATGCGAATCTAAAGATGCTCATCGGAATTCTAAAGGAATTCTACAAGCGCATGGGTTTTGAAAAGATTCATTTTAGGCCTGGTTACTTTCCCTATACTGAACCAAGCATAGAAGGAGATGTTCTGTTCGAAGGGAAATGGCTGGAATTGGCAGCTGCAGGTATATTCCGACCTGAAGTGACAGCACCTTTTGGAGTGAAATGCCCTGTTCTAGCTTGGGGACTCGGTCTTGAAAGATTAGCGATGTTGAAATTGGGTCTGGATGACATTCGAAAATTATATACTAACGATATTGAATGGTTGAGAACTGCGAAGATTTAGTTAGTTATTTTACTTATTTTCTCAACATCTTGCAGCTTATACAAACACCTTCCCTTGCGTTAAAATGGTCATTGCATACTGTTTTTCCGCAAAGCATGCATGTATTCATAGCTGGTTTGCCACAAATACTGCATATGCCCATTACTTTCATTGAATTATTCACCTCTTCAATGCATTGCGAATGCTGTTAAAATAATTTATGCTTGTTTATATAATGAAGGATCATCTCATCACCATAGAAATGTTTATCTTCTTTCTCACACTGCAAGGATACTGCGAAAAAAAAGCTAATCGATTCTTAGATGTTTTCTTAGAACCAATCTATCATGCTTGTTATTTAGCTCACCATAGAAATCCCTATCCACTCTGTGTTTTTTGAATTTATGTTTATAATAGAAATTCCTTGTAAACTCATAAGGCTCATAATCCACGGATTCAGCCACTGTGTCCACTTCCAGAATTCCAAATCCTAGATCGATAAGATATTCGTCTAATGACTGCAATAATCTTGTGCCTATTCCCCTCCTATGCAATTCTTTTCTCACACCCATCCAAGATATCTTTGCAATTCCCTCAGCTGCCGCATTAAATGTTACAAAACCAACTAAAGTACCTTCAAGATAGGCCGCAAATCCACCATGAGTTTTAAGTTCCGTTTGCATGGTCTTCAACCCACCCTCATCGAACCACTCTGGAAGACCCTTCGCAATTTCAAACATAGAGTTGAAATCTTCATCGACTTTTTTCCTAATCTTAACTTTTTCTATCACTACCACCATTATAATTACCATTATCAAAAAGTTTTTCGGTTTGATTTTAGAGTGTCCAATCTTTTAACTTGTGAACTTATTAGTTAATTGGTTAATCACCTTACACAATATGAAATGAACTTGCTACCATCGATATAAAATCTTAACGTTTTAGTTAAATCTCTCTTCACACGTATTCTATGTAAGACATATATCTATCCAAACTATCTAGAATAGGTAGGTAAACGCTGGGAAGATCGTCCGAACAAAAACGCTTATTTTAATCTATCTCACTGCTTTTGTTAACATCTTCCCCTTGCTCATCTGATACTTCCTCTTTTTCAACTTTGTTTTCTTTTGGTTCTTCTGATGCTGCACCCATATCGTGATCTGGTATAAGTTTCTCAACATCGCGTATAGAGGGAATGCCAAAGGCGATCAAGGCCACTACACTGCAAAATAGCCCACTCACCAAAACCATCAACGCCATCCCTGACCCTGGACCGGTGCCCACAAGCCAGCCGAATTGATCTGCTAGGGCTCCGCTGGGCATCATGGCAGGCTCAAACACCTGATCTGCTAAGGGACCGACCAAGAGCATAGCGAAAACGGAAGCCATCTGGGCTATCACTGCCCGAGCAGCAAAGACGCGACCCTGCTTATTGGCAGGGACTTTCGACTGCCAGATAGACTGGCTTGATCCGTTCAATGTGGGGACAGTGATCATCGCAAGGAACACAGCGATCATCCAAACAAACATATCTCGCCCGATCCCCAATCCGATTCCGAAAATAAATCCCACCGCGACCATGCCCCCAAGGAGACCGTTAATTTTCCTCTTCGGTCCTCCCCACACCGCCAGAAGGATTCCACCGATGGCTCCGCCTATACCAGCAGCGGACTGGACACTCCCTAATACAATCTCATTACTGCCTGTCCTCGCAAGTATCATCGGGTTCATCACGGTCATCCCGAATGTCGCAACGAGATTGAATGTGAAGAATGTGAGTGTAAGATTAAGTAATGGCTTTCTATCGAGTATGTATCTGAAGCCGTAGAGCGAGTCTTTGAGAACCCCGAAAACATCTGTCCGGAGGTCATCTGCCGGGGGTGGCTGTGGTATATGGGCAAATAATAAGACCCCTATCGCGAAACTGAAAGTGATAATGTCTATAACGAGGATGCCAGCGATGCCTATGAACACCAGAAGAACAGCGGCTAACGGCGGTCCGAATATTCCAGAGACGGAATGTGTCATTCCCATCATCCCGCTGGCACGCGCATAGTGCTTCTTATCCACCATCATAGTGACCGCAGCGGAGTAAGCAGGCCACTGGAATGCCCCGAAGGTGCCAATGAATATGCCAATTGCGTACAGGTGCCATATCTCAAGCACTCCAGTGAGGAAGAGCAATAAGATAGCGATGGTTCCCAGACCAGCTGCAAG
>JAUWGG010000001.1 GCA_030606525.1 Methanobacteriota archaeon
CTCATCGATGATGAAGCTGTCTTTAAACTCAAACTCGATTACTACTTGCTCCACAATAGAAGGATCATCAATAGAACTGATGACTCCGTACTTATTCCATTCGAAAATCACACCTTTTTTGTAAGGAAGGCTAGAGGATACATACCTGATGCGATAAAGGTTGGTTATGACCTACATATTATGGGGGTGGGTGCTGAAAGTAATGTCACTGCCAGCATTTCAAAAAATGGTGCTCTATATACAAGCCAATATATTGGGAATACGGCGCATTATGATGTTCTTCGCTTTCTTAATCTGAGCGTGGATCATTTAATTAAACTTCTAGGCATCAAAAGAATTGATGGTGTTGGGGTCGATCTACATCCTCAATATCCCACAAGGCGTATTGGAATCGATATATCAAAAAAATTCGACGCTCCATTCTTCGAGGTACAGCATCACTGGGCGCATGCTGTTTCACTCATGATCGATAATGATGTGGACGAGGATATAATCGCGCTCACATTGGACGGAACTGGTTACGGGACAGATAGCAACATTTGGGGCGGTGAGGTTTTGCGCTCCTCTTACCGTTCATTCAAGAGGGAAGCTTCTTTAGAATACATACCTTTGCTTGGAGGGGATAAAGCGGTTTTGGATCCAAAGCGAGTTGTCTTTGCCATATATCAAAAACTTAACAAGATTATTCCTTACTATGATGACCGAACCACAGAAATATTTACGAAAATGATAAACAAAAGCGTGGTTTCAAGCAGCATGGGTCGGATTTTAGATGCTCTTTCATGCTATCTGAATATTGGAATTGAAAGAACATATGACGGTGAACCTGCGATGAAGTTGGAGCGGTATTTGTTGAATGGAAAAGACGAATACGAATTTAAAACAGAGATAGTGGATGCAGATCGAAAGATCGTTCACACATTGCCCCTCTTTGATCAGCTGTATGATTATGTGAGCTATGAAAATGTACCGCATCTATCAGAAAGGGAAAAAGCTGATCTTGCATATTCGTTCGTTAGATCTTTGATTGAAAAGTTGGTAACCGTAGGAATAGATTGCGCTGAGCGGAACGATATAGGATTCATAGGGTTGAGCGGAGGGGTTTCTTACAACATTCCGATAACAAGAATGGTGAAAGAGATCGTAGAGGATTCTAATTTAAAACTTCTCCTCCATAAAAGAGTGCCCAATGGTGATGGCGGCATATCAATAGGACAAAATGCGATCGCTGCACATTTGATCGATTAGCATATCCTTGGTACAGGATCGCCAATCGGCATCTCGATTATTCTTTTTCCACCTATTAGGGTGCGCATGACCACGCCATTAATATCCTCTCTTACCTCGCCAATGATCTCAGCTTCTTTTCCCTCTTCCCTCCCTCTTAAAACACTCAACACCTCATCCGCCTTTTCTTTAACAACAGCCATTACCACTTTCCCCTCGTTTCCTATTTCCAAGGGATCGATACCCAATAATTCACAAGCAGATTTCACTCCTTCTTTTATAGGTATTCTTTCTTCATCGATCAGTATTCCAATTGATGATTTCTCGCTCCATTCGTTGAGTGTATTGGCTAGACCGCCTCTTGTTGGGTCTTTCATCGCTGCTATGCCCCCTTCCTTCAACGCACTGTTGATCAACTTATTCAAAGGATAAACATCACTCTTGATCACGCTTTCAAAGCCGTACCCCTCTCTAAAAGAAAGGAGGGCGATACCGTGCTCGCCTATTCCACCTGAAACTATTATCTTATCTCCTTTAGCTAAATTTGCATCCCTCAACCACTTATGTTCGAACTTTCGATATTTTCTGATCTCCTTTATATTGTTCTCTAACTCAGTACTTCTTTGTCCCAAAGCGCTTGTGGTGATCAAAATTTTCTCTAAGGCATTCTTTTCCACGACCTTCGTATCTCCGGTTATGATAGGGACATCTGCCAATTTACTCGTTTCCTCCATGCTGCATAAAATTTTTTCCAAATCATCAAAAGGAAAGCCTTCTTCTATGACCATAGCACAAGAAAGAGCGATCGGTTCTGCTCCCATTACAGAAATGTCATTGATCGTGCCTGCGACAGACAAACTGCCTATATCCCCTCCTGGAAAGAAGATCGGTTTTGGGGTATGGGAATCTGTTGTAAATACGATATCGTTGACAGCGGCTGAATCATCCAATTCTTCTATTCCCACCTCAATGTTTGCTCTATCTGTTTTAAAATGCTTCAGTACATACTCTTTGAGGAACGATTGCATAAGAGCACCGCCTGCACCGTGTGCCATTTTAATTCTTCCTGACATTTCTATCAACCCCTTAAATCTTTAACAATTTCTCTGAATATCCTTGTCAGCCTTTCAACTGCCTTCATCACTTCTTTTGAAACGCAGCTGTCAAATGATAAGTTATACGGCTGTATGCCTATAATGATGATGCTGCAACCAATGTTGGATCTAAGATAATCGCATAAGAAATTTAAAGGTTGTGCATGGGTTGAAAATGTTGCACCTTTTATTTTGCTTATATCTATTATTCTTATACAGCCGGGCTTTTCTCCCATGCTTGCCGCATCAATTAGGATAACATGGGACGGCCTTATTTTTTTTATTAGGCCTACGAAGTTCTCTGGCATCAAACCAGTGATAAAAACATGCATTTTAGGTGATAAATTCTTAAGTTCTTTGGCTGCTAAAAGGCCTGCGCTATCATCCCCTTTGAGTTCGTTACCTATGCCCAGAACGACTATGCTTCTCGCACCCTTCAATTCTTCTTTCAATTTACTCTTAACATCCATTATAAAATACCTGTTACTCTACAATTAGTGAGCTCTTATCAAAGGTAGAGAACTCGAACTTCTTTGTCAAAGATATGGCGTCCTTTGGACAAACCTCTGCGCACTGCCCGCAGAATAAACACATGCCCAGATCGAACACTGGCCTGGGCTTCTTATCTTCCTCAAATTTTTTCATTGTACAGGCTCCAGAGGGACAGTCCCTGGCACATAACCCGCACCTTATGCACTTATCATCATAATACTCGATCTTACCTCTAAAATTTTCAGGTATTTGAGGCCTCTCAAGAGGATACAGCACGGTTGCGGGTTTCTTAATAAGATGCCGCCAGATCTCAGACAGCATAGCACCTGGATATTTCACTAAAACCACCCCATATATTTAACCCCAGTTATCAACAGTAATTGAATAATGGAAAGAGGGGCAAGCCATTTAAAGCAAAAGGTGACCATTTGGTCTATACGGAGACGCGCAAATAAGGCTCTGATGGATGCTAAAAGAAACACTATGAATAGGGTTTTAACCAAGAAAGCGGCAAATCCTATTCCGAACTGCGCTAAAGGAGAAAGACCTGCTACTGAGATGAATGCATCAAAACCACCGAGGAATAAAGCTGAGATCAATGCTGCACCCACAACCATCTCAATATCTATTGCCATTCTAAATAGTGCTAATCTCCTGCCCACGTACTCGACAAGCAGCCCACCAACTATTTCCGTTTCCGCGTCAGGTATATCAAAGGGTATCCTCTCCAATTTCCCCTGCAATGCTATAACAGCCACTATAAAACCCAGAGGCATCATAAGGATCAACCAAAAATTGCTGGATTGGAAGTTCACTATATCGATGATGCTCCAACTGTCAGCAATGATAGCTGGACCTAACAGCACCAAGAAAAAGGGTACCTCATATGCAAAAAGCTGTGTAATAGCCCTCATAGCCCCTACTTGGCTGAACGGGTTTGAAGAGTGCCAACCTGCTAAGAAAAGGGCTAGTGTAGGTATGCTCAGCAAATACAATACAACTATCAGATCTCCTTGAAATGAAAAAAAAGACTGATTGAACCATATTGGAATGTATAAGAAGGCAGTAATAACAGCTGCGAAGGCGAAGAGGGGTATGGCTGAAACCATCTTTCGATCAGCTTTTTTAGGAACAAGATCCTCTTTCGACAATAATTTGATTATATCCGCAAAAGGCTGAAGGATGGGTGGTCCCACACGGTGTTGGAAGCGCGCATATAATTTTCTGTCCACATATTCAATGAATAGCGCGTAAGCAATCAAAAAAAGGAAGCCTGGAAATACAAGCAGATATAACACTTCCAACAGAATGCTCATCTTTTCACCTCATACCACTTTATCCCATACCTTCTCAGCGCCTCCCAATTCATGCTTCTTTCATTATTCTTTTTATCGACCAGGATAACGCGATCCATACACGCTATGCAGGGATCCATCGCTGCAAATACGATTGGGATGTCAGCGATATATCCTCCTTTCAACATCTCTATAGTTGAAGGGATGTTTGCAAGCGTAGGTGTTCTGATCTTAACTCTCTCAGGTTTTTCTGTGCCGTTACTTTTAATGTAATAAAGGAGCTCCCCTCTTGGTGCTTCAGTATAACTGAGGATTTCATTTTCTGGAATCTTTCGACGTGCTTTCTTTCTTATTTCTCCTGCTGGCAAATTATTAACAGCATATTTTATGATCTTGTAAGCCTCCAATAATTCTTTCACCCTAACGACTGTTCTTCCCATCACATCACAAAGATCAGAAGTGATGGCTTCAAAGGGTATCTCGTCATAAGCTGCGTAAGGATCGTCCTTCCGAATGTCCATTCTTAAACCTGAGCCGCGGGCAGTCGGTCCAACTGCACAGAGCTTCTTAGCCACTTCCTTCTTTAGAATGCCCACACCTTCCACCCTTTTAAGGAATGTTGGTTCTGTCGTAGCTATTTTTACATAATATTTTGTCCTTTCCTCTAAAGCATCCATTCCTTTCAGCAACTTTTTTTTCTGTTCATCGTTTATATCCCTTCTCGTACCCCCCACGGTGTTCATTGCATAGTTCACCCTATTACCAGAAATAAGTTCAAGGAGATCCATAACGATCTCACGATCTCTCCATGTATACATGAATAATGTGTCAAAACCTACCTCGTGGGCTGCGACCCCCAACCATAGAAGATGACTGTGGATCCTTTCCAGCTCCAAAAATATAGTACGTATGTAAAGACCTCTTCTTGGGATCTCGAGCTCTAAAAGTTCCTCTGCTCCTTGAACAAGTGTTGAAGAATGAACATGACTGCAAATCCCACATACCCTTTCAGCCAGATATATGTTTTGAATGTAACTCCTTGCTTCCATAGCCTTTTCGATTCCCCTGTGATTATACCCGATGCGCAAAATAGGTTCAACAATGACCTCCCCTTCAACCTTTAAAGTAATATTTATAGGCTCTTTAAGAGCGGGATGCTGTGGTCCTATTGGAATAGTTATCTCAGCCATATCATTCCTCCTTTATCTCTCCTCCTTCAACCCAATCTACTTTCCAATCCTTTCTTAAAGGATAGATGCCATCAGGCCAATCATCAGGGAGTATCAATCTCTTTGGGTCTGGATGATCCTTCACCACCACACCCATCATGTCTTGAATCTCCAGTTCATACAATACGGCTCCAGGCAGTATATCTGTTACAGTATCAACATCTGGTGCATTTTTTGGCGTATGTATCCTCAAACTAATGCACACACCATCTTTTAACAGATGATACAGCAGTTCAATATTTTCATTTACATCTACCGCTGTTATCGTCGATATATGGGTTATGCCATATTTATCGCGAAGGTGGAGCAGCACATCTTTTAACTTTTCCTTTTTGACATCAATGAACACTCTGCGTGCGCGAGAAATCTTAATGTTTGAGACGTATTCCTTAAAGGTTTTAAGTAAATCTTCCTTAATCTCTTTTTCTACTTCCATGATCTGTCAACCCTTTAACTTCTATATCCTTACCATATCCTTTTCTTTCCAATTCTTCAACTAACTTTGCTATCTTTGGATCCAATGAACTCAATAACTTCAGTACGCCAAATATTATTGCATCTGGTCTCGGTGGGCAACCAGGGACATATACGTTTACTGGCATTACCGTATCGATGCCGCCAAGCACATTGTAACACCCGCGAAATACACCGCCTGAGCATGCGCATGACCCGACTGCCAATACAAATTTCGGTTCCGGTGTTTGGTCGTAGATCCTTCTTGCCCTCGTCCATATTTGTCTGGTCATTGCTCCTGTAGCTACCAATACATCTGCATGCCTAGGGGTTCCTTTAATTAAAATTCCAAACCGCTCTAGATCGAATCGTGGAGTTAAAGATGCCACGACCTCGATATCACAACCGTTGCATCCACCAGTATTTAGATGACATATCCACGGTGATTTTACTCGCGACCAATTTATTAATTTATCAAGCATGTTCTTCACCTCATTTCCTCAACAACATTAGTATTGACACCAAACCAACAAGCAAATAAATAACCCCCAAAATAGCTATGTTACCGCTGGGCATAGTAGCGATCATCAGCACTGCCACATGTAGAATGGTAAAAAAGAAAGCGATGTGGAAGAAATCATAGGTCTGCTGCACTTTCCCTCCAGGAATGTCCTCACCGCATGCATACGGTTTTAGTTTATCCCCCTCATCCTTCAACTTCAAGCCCATAGAGCCGCCCAGCCTATAGATCAAATAGCCTATGACCAGGAAAACGATGAATGCTATTGGTGGGAGCAGCAGCCACATCTTAAGCACCTCCCATCAGTCCCAACATAAATTCAACAGCTGGATCTACAATCCTCAATCCGAACATCGGTGCTATACCTAAAATAATGGTAATGGCTGCCAAAATGCATATTGCCATTAACATTGATAATGGGACTTCCTTTGCTTTCTTTGCAAGCCCAGATGTTTCCTTAGCAAAGAAGAACGTGTTGATCGCAGGTAAATAATAACCGAGGGATAGAATGCTGTTAAATACTGCCATACCTGTGAAGAATAGCCCCCAACCACCAATATCCAGTCCCACCTTGTAGATAAGCCATTTGCTCATGAACCCGCTTAATGGCGGTACCCCTGCCAGCGATAAACCTGCGATGGCGAATGCTAACGCTGTTAAGGGCATGGTCCTCCCTATGCCTTTCATCTCCCTAATATCTCTCGTGCCAACACGATATATGATAGCACCAGCGCAAAGGAAAGCCAACCCCTTCATAAATGCATGAGTGAGGATATGGAATAAACCACCTTCAAGCCCTGCTCTTGCAATTTCACCGAACTCAAATGCGAGCCCGATACCAACAAGGATATAACCCATTTGCGTCACGCTTGAATATGCGAGCATTCTTTTTAAATCTGTCTGCACCAAAGCCATTATATTTCCAACGGTCATGGTTATCAAACCAAATATCGCAAGCGTGAACCCAAAATTTTGCGTTAACGATGTGCCTGAGAATATCAATAGGATTCGTATCATGGCAAAGAATCCGCTTTGTATTACTATACCTGAAAGCATTGCACTGATCCCACTTGGTGCTGCTGCATGGGCATCAGGCAGCCAAGTATGTAAAGGTACGATTGCAGCTTTCACACCAAAACCAACGATGAGGAAGCAAACAGCTGCAAGTAATGGTGTTTGATTTGATATATTTGAGATCTCGCCAGCGAGCAGTGCAAAATCTAAGGTTCCGGTTTGTGCAAATATGATAGATATCGCAAACAATGCGATGCAGGAGCCAGTCGCACTCATAACTATATATTTGAATCCTGCTTCAATCGGTTCCCAATTCTCTCTTCTAAAGGCTACTAAGACATATGAGGATATGCACATTAATTCAAAGAACACATACAAATTAAAAATATCGCCAGAGAGACCGATGCCAACGATGCCTGTTACAAGAAGGATCAGCAATGAATAATACTTATCCAATCTGGTGTCCTCTTTCATGTAATTTATAGAATAAATTGATACGATAAGCCCCATGCTAATGGCTATTATCCCTAAAAATATGGCCAAAGGATCAGCTCTGAGCGTGATTCTAAAGGCTGTTGCACCAGCTAGACAATATGTTGATTCGGTACCAGCCCACACATCTACGGCGATGACGAGGGTAGACCAGAGCGCAACGGTGAAGAAAAGAGCAGCTATTATCCCGACAAGATATTCTTTTTTCACTCTGCGTAAAGCTTCACTGCAGGGATAAATGACAAATGCTCCTACGATTAGGATTATTAAAGGTATTATAGGCGTCATATTGGCAACCCCAAGAGTTCAGCTGATATTTTAACTAAAGGCATAAATAAATTCGGATAAATTCCAACGAGTATGGTTGCAACTGAAAGAATGAGCATCGGGAACATTAAGCAAAATGATGGGTCCTTGACCTCTTTCCTTTCACCGCTTGATTTAGACGGACCAAAGAATACTCTCTTTACAAGCCATAAAGCATACCCCGTGGTGAACACAGCAGCGCAGACAGATAGTATCGATAAGATCTTAATCAAGGTAGTTGCATTTTCAATACCAAAACCACTTCCTATCATCATCCATTCACTCTGAAAACCAGCGAATGGCGGTGCTCCAGCTATAGAAAACGCCCCGATAATGCATGCTAACGCAGTTAAAGGCATTTTCTTAGCTAAACCTCCCAACTGGTCTATGTTTCTCGTGCCAGCTGCAAGGGCTACAGCACCGATGACCATGAAGAGCAGGGCTTTAGCCATCCCATGATTGATGACATGGAATATCGAGCCGCCAGCACCCAAGCCTACGCATGAACATATCCCAAAGAACATGTATCCCATCTGACTGACGCTCGAATAACCCAATATCCTTTTTATGTCCTTTTCAACCAAGGCCATTATCGCTCCATAGAATTGGGTGATCACAGCCAATATCAATGTAAAGGGAATGAGGGATTGGCCGACGCCATCAGGCAAAACATTGAATAGAAAACGCATCAGTCCATAAGCACCAGTACTCAGCATTATCGCAGCAAGCATGATCGTTATAGGTAATTGGGCTACAGTATGAGCATCTGGCAACCATGAATGGAACGGGAATATTGCCATTTTTATCCCGAATCCAATCACGAAGAATATAGCTATTGTCTTTAATATTGAGAAAGTTGCGTTTGAACCATAAGTGAGACCGTGCATGCTCGTTGATCCGGTCAAGCTGTATACCCATAGAATTCCGACGAGGATGAGTATTGCGCCCACGTGGGTGAAAAAGAAATATTTTAAACCTATGCGGTATGATTCTACAGTTTCCCCCCAATATGTGACAAGTGCCCAAGAGGCAACCAATACCATTTCCCAAAACAGATAGAACAGGATCATATCTGAAGCGAGGACAACTCCGATCATCCCCCCCATGAAGATGAGTAAGCCTGAATAATAACTGTTGATATCATGAAGCGCTTTAACATATTTAAGGGAATAAAGCACTGATAAGGTGGAGAGAACAGAGATCGCAATCAGTAAAATCAGACTTAAGCTATCCACCATAAATCCGACAGTAAAAGGAAGATAACGACTGCTTTCAATTAAAGTAAATGCATAACTTTCATTAGATTGAACGTATGCAATGAGCGGCAGTAATAGTGGTACAGTGAGAATAGATGCGATGAACGCTCCCAGACCCAAATCCCTTTCTGTTCTTCTACCTCCAATGAATATCAAAAGAGCTGAAATGAATGGAATGCAAATAAGAAGAATTATAATTGATGCCATGAAGGACAGACTAAACACCTCCCATTAAAAAGTCGATTATTGATGGCAAAAAGATCAAGATCGTTACTAAGATCGCTCCAATGACTATTCCCACCATATTGTAATTTAGATCCCCTGTCTGTGCATGTCTGAATTTTTGACCTAGCTTTATAGTACCACCCGCAACGGTCTCATAGCAGAACCTGTCTGTTGCGCCGATATCGAATTTGTGATAGACCGTTCTACCTGTCGCCAACAACCCGCCGATCAACCATAGGTAAAATCTATCGAAATAGAAACCATTGGATGCAGCACTATACAAAGAGCTTGTTATCCCACTTTTTGATAAAGCGATCAATTTATCTCTATTGTGTACATAATATCTGAAGATCAGGAAGCCAATGACCATGATGGTGATGGATGCACCCACAGAAATGAAATATTCCAATCCTTCAACAACTTCGACGTGCATGTTTGAATTCGTGAAAAAGTGAAGTAATGTGTGCTCAAAGAAGCCCAATGTTAAAGCGCCAATACCAAGAATGAATAAGGGGACGAGCATTATTATCGAAGGGTCATGTGCTTCTACTTCATCATCCCTCTTACGATAAAACACGAGATATATCATTCTTAGAGTATAAAGAAGGGTCAGCAGTGCAGTGAAAGCAGCGACTATGAAGAAGAGATAATGAGATGTTTTAAGCGCAGATGCAAAAATAAGGTCTTTGCTCCAAAATCCACCGAACGGAAAAATGCCAGCTAGGGCAAAAGCACCAAACATCGTCATCCAAAAAGTATAGCGCATCTTGTTCTTCAATCCCCCCATGTCCATCATGCTTCTTGATCCGACAGAGTGAATAATGGCTCCTGCACATAAGAACAACAATGCCTTAAATGTACCATGCACTAGAAGATGAAAAGAAGATGAGAATAATCCATACGTTACCCCGAAGGAAGCAGCGAGCATGAGGTATGCGAGTTGGCTTATCGTGGAATAAGCGAGCAATCGTTTCAGATCTATCTCCACCAAAGCCTGTATCGCGGTTATGAGCATCGTTACACCGCCTATTATGCCAATAGCTAACAACCAATACTGCACATCAATGAAAATAGGCATTACCCTGAGGATCAGATATATGCCTGCATTGACCATTGTAGCTGCATGGATTAGTGCGCTGATCGGGGAGGGGGCTTCCATAGCATCTGGCAGCCAAACATGTAATGGAATCTGTGCAGATTTCCCGATAGCTCCTAAAATAAAACATGCGCCTGGAAGTGCAAAGCTGCTTACCGATATACTCCCAGTTTCAACAGCTAATATTATCTCTTGAATGTTGAAACTCTTTGTCTGCCAATAAAGTACAATGATACCAATCAAAAGGAAAGCATCCCCGACTCTTGTTGTAACAAACGCTTTCATCCCAGCCTTAGCTGCCTTGGGGTCATCATAATAATAACCTATGAGCGCATAAGAGCATAATCCTACAATCTCCCAAAAGAAATATAGAACCAATAAGTTATCAGTCAGCACAAGGCATACCATCGCTCCTATGAATAGGAGGACCAAAGAATAATACCTTGATAAATTGTATTTTTTTTCGTCCGTTTCCATATATTTAACGGAATATATCACCACAAGCAATCCTATGATAGTAGCAATTAAAGCTAAAAGTAAACCAAGAGCGTCGATGTAAAAGGTAAGATTGAGACCTATGGCATCATTCCATAAATATGTGTATCCTGGTGTATAACCATTCCATACATCAGGGATTATACTTACGACGACGACCGCACTCAATGCGGCACATGCAACTGCAAACCATCCTTTAGCTCTTGGAAAAAAATGACCAACCAATGGAGTCAATGCAGCGCCGATGAATGGAATGGCAATGAGCAACAGATATGTGTAAGGTAACATCTTCTTAACCTCTCAATCTTTTTAATTTCTTTAAATTGATAACTCCATGATGAGTATAGGCGTTCACAATAAGTGATAAAGCAATAGCCACAATAACCACGTCGATAACGATAACGACGATAACTAGTGCCTGTGCTATCCCACCATACCCTGTAGCAATGAAGTTCAAGGTTACTCCTTTAGATAAGATCTCTATCCCTATGATCATCTTTATCATGTTTCTTTTCGATATTAAACAATATAAACCAATGAGAATGAGGATCAATACAAGCAACGTATATGCATTCAGATATTCGGTCAAGTTTTCGCCTCCGGTCGCAGCGCTAGGACCCCCAAAGCACCAGCGAAGATTATTATAGCTTGGATGAACACATCCACAGCTCTTTCCCGCCATAAAATATCGCCAATTGTCCCTTCCTCCCCGCCTTCTTTTATTTCCCCCTGCGTGAGAATGTTGGCGAAGACGATGGTTAGTATTAAAAGAAGTGTGATACCTATGCCGATAACTATCCAAAACCTACTCTTCTTCATGTTCCTCACCTCCTTTAGTGAGATTGATCGTGGAGGCAAATAGAACTGTGATCAAGCCTGCACATACACTCAGCTCAAACATCGCTGCATATGGAGCGTCGAGCTGATAAAAAATTATTGCAAGAATTACGCTCGCTACGGCAAGAGAGATCGCTGACTTGAGGAGGTCTTTGAGCTCCACTGCTAGAATGGAGAAGATGATAAGGAGTGGGAAGAGCAATAACAATGATGCATCAATCGACAATCCATTTTCCTCCTCATTCAGTCTTTTTTCACTCCTCAGTTCAAAACTGAGGGATTCGGACATAACAATTTAATATTTAATAGTTTACGAAATATTAAGTGTCATGGCACATTATAACAAGGCATAGTTATTATGCATAACCATTAAATACGAGCGAAATATCTACTCATCTCTCATCTGGAGGAAGTGCATGACATCATTTCAAGAAGTAAATAAGCTGTTGAGGGAAAAGAACATAGAGTGGGTCCAAATCCATTTTACTGATGTTTGCGGGTGCTTGAGGTCCTTATCATCTCCTGTGAAAGAGTACACCGATGGGGATGTCTGGAAAAGCGGCATAGGGATTGATGGTTCTTCTATTGAAGGTTTCGGAGATGTGTTTAAGTCGGATATGGTCGCTCTTCCTGACCCCAATACTCTCAAAACTCTTCCTTTATCAGAGGAGGGGGTAGAAGAGGGCATTGTAACCGCGAATATATATACACCAGATGGGAAACGATTCGACGGCGACCCAAGATATATCGCAGAAAGAGCCATGGACCATGCTAAAGCAATGGGTTATGATTGTGTTTGGATGTCGGCAGAGTTGGAATTTTTTCTTTTCAAGAATATCGTTTCTGCGATAATTAAAAATGAGAATCAAATGGAATGGGCAAAAGAGTTTTTGAGCGCATATACTTCTCTTAACCAAAATCCCAATAAGTTAAATGATTACTTCATTAAATCCAAAAAGGGATATCTTGCTGCCCATGATGAAACAAAGGAGTTTAGAGATGATTTTAGCAGCTTGTTGTTGGAAATGGGTATTCCTGTAAAATACCATCATCATGAGGGTGGCTCTGAGCAGGTAGAGATCGAGTTTAAAGCGCTTCCTTCGCCGGTTCAAGTTGGGGATGCTGCAATTTTATACAAGTATTTGGCCAGGAGAACAGCTAAAAAGTACGGTCTTACCCCAACTTTCATGCCAAAACCAGTGTCTTCTGATGCAGGTAATGGGATGCATGTCCACCAACATTTAACCCGAGATAAGAAGCCTTGCTTCTATGATGAAAACGATGAGTGTCACTTGAGTCAAACCGCTAGATACTACATTGGTGGATTGCTAGATCATGCCTGCGCTATGAGCGCTATAACAAACCCTACTGTCAATTCATATAGGCGGTTGGTTCCAGGTTACGAGGCGCCTGTATATGCGTGCTGGTCTCCTATAAATCGAAGTGCTTTGGTACGGGTACCGGCTCACTCTACTAATCCTGAGGAAATAAATTGCGAAGCAAGACATCCAGATGCGTCTTCGAATCCCTACTTCACCTTTGCTGTACTGCTCCAGTGTGGTTTAGACGGAATAAAGAGAAAGATCGACCCAGGAGACCCAATAAATGAGAATGTGTATAAATTATCTAAGAAAAGGAGGAAGGAATTAGGCATCAAACAGCTTCCAAGGAATTTAAAGGATGCTTTACAGCTCCTTGAAACCGATGACGTTGTACAGCGCGCTATCGGTTCATATGTTTTCGATAGCTTTGTGAGATTAAAAAACAAAGAATGGGAGCGGTATTGCTCCCATGTTCCTTCATGGGATATTTATGAATACTTCGATATTTAGTTTGTTTTTTTAGTTTAGAGTTCGTAAACAGGCTAACATTTTTATTCTTCAAGCTCTTTTCACTCCCCATGGAGAATTTCTTTGAGCCTAATGCTGTGGCTATACTCGGTGCATCGTCCAAACCAGGTAAGATAGGATATGAAGTTCTAAAGAATCTGATCAGGTCTGGTTTCAAAGGAAGAATTTATCCCATAAATTTAACGGAAGAGAATATCCTGGGACTTGAGGTCTTTAAGCGCATAGGAGATGTTCGTGGTGATGTGGAATTGGCAGTTTTTGTTCTGCCATCTAATTTAGCCCCACAAGTAATGGAGGAATGTGGAAGAAAGGGCGTGAAACGGGTTGTAGTGATCTCGGGTGGGTTTAAAGAATTGAATGATAAAGGAGCAGCGCTTGAAAAAAGAATGGTTGATATCGCTTCCAAATACGGTATCAGGATAATCGGACCCAATTGCATTGGTATCTTCGATGGTAAGAATCGCTTGGATACCTTTTTCCAACCCTATGAGAACATGGTTCGCCCAAAATACGGAAATATAGCAATTCTTACCCAATCGGGGACCTACGGAGCTTCTCTATTAGAATGGTTTTACGAGGAGCAGATGGGGGTAAGTAAATTCGTGAGCTATGGGAACAAATGTGATGTGAATGAAGTTGATATGCTCAAATACTTAAAAAATGATGATAATACAAAGGTCATAGTGATCTATGTTGAAGGGTTTGCGAATGGAAAGTCATTCTTAAAGATCGCGAAGAATGTTTCCACCAAAAAACCGATAGTTTTGCTAAAATCCGGAAGAAGTAAAGAAGGCGCTAGAGCTGCCAAGAGCCATACTGGCGCTCTATCGGGCGATGATGGGGTATTCACTGGTGCAATGGCTCAAGCAGGCATCATAGTTGTGGATAATTTGGAAGAGATGCTTGATGCAGCAAAGATTCTTTCCCTTCAGCCCTTACCCAAAGGTGGAAAGATCGGGATGGTAACAAATGGTGCAGGGCCCTGCGTTGTGGCGGTTGATAACATGGCTGTTTGTGACAATCTAGAGGTCGCAAAATTGAAGGAAGAGAGCATAGAATGTTTAAGAAAGAACTTACCTTCCTATTTTGTATTCGATAATCCGATCGATGTTACAGGCAGCGGTACAGCTGAGCACTACGACTTTGCCCTTAAAGTACTTGCACAAGCGCCTAATGTAGATATCCTTCTGCCTTTTTTCGTATTTCAAGATGCGCCATTAGCCAGCACGATAGATCACCTTCACAAGGCCATGAACGATATAAAGAAATATAGAAAGACATTGATCGGCAGCGCTGCTGGTGGACCTTTTACTAAAGAGCAGGGGAAAAGATTTCAAGAAAACAATATACCATTTATACCAACAGCTAACAGGGTGATAGGCGCATTAGATAAAATCGTTAGATATAGTAAATGGTTAAGGAGCAGGAGCTAAAGAGAACTTTCTCACGGTGATCCCGCTTTCCTTTAACACTTGTTCTGCCAATTCATCAGCATAACCACTATCATAAACCACTTCTTCAATACCAGCATTAATCAGTATCTTAGCACAAACACTGCAGGGATGGTGGGTAACAAACAACGTTGCATCTTTTATACTCACACCAAAAACTGCTGCCTGAATCACGGCATTTTGCTCTGCATGAACGCCTCTGCATAATTCATGTCGTTCTCCCTGCGCAATTCCCAATTTTTCCCTCAAACATCCGACTTCAGCGCAGTGTTTTAACCCTTTCGGTGCACCATTATAACCGGTTGTTAAGACCCTTTTATCTTTAACTATTACTGCACCCACGTTCCTTCTTATGCATGTAGACCTAGATTTGACCAGATGCGCCATCCTCATGAAATATTCATCCAATGTCGGTCTGTTTTCGCTCATGATCGTCCTCAACCGTTAACCATCCCCCCCTTATTTACTTTTTTGGCGGAGGCATGAAAGATATTTATACGGTGAAAATATTATGCGCTCTTCAATAGTGAGGTTCATGGCTGTCTTCGGCAAAATACCTAAATCGGTTCTTTCCTTGCTTCGTGACGTAGGATTAGCGCTTTTGATTGTTGTTGTCATAATGCTGATCTTATATGCCTACTCAGGGATCTGGCCTCCAATGGTCGTGATCGAATCTGAAAGCATGCAGCATAGTGGTGATACGAGTTATATTGGTGTGATTGATACAGGCGATCTTGTCCTCGTTAAAAAAGTAACAGGCAAAGGAGATGTAGTCAGTTATATTGAAGGAAGAGCAATAGGTTACAGAACGTATGGTGATTATGGTGATGTGGTCATATACAGGAGGGGTGGCAGTTACATCACAACACCAATTATTCATAGGGCTATTTTGTGGCTAGAATGGAACAGCACGAATAATAGTTTTAATGCTCCTGATCTAGCGCTTCTAGAGCAGGGCGTTGATTGGAATGTGAGTGGAGGCGATAGCCCTTATGATATCAATGGCAATATCATTCTATATGGAGTGGGATATGAAAACAAGACTGTAATAATCCAACTTAGCTCATTTGAAAAACATAGTGGTTTCATAACGATGGGGGATCACAACTGCGCAAAGTGGCCAAATGCATATGATCATTCGATCGTTCATGAGGGTTGGATTGAAGGGAAGGGTCGTGGAGAGCTTCCCTGGTTCGGCCTGATAAAATTAGCTTTCGGCGGGGATATACGATGGGATGCTGATAGAGGGTGGTTCGAAGGTCCGCAAAATAGTTGGTACAACTTAGCGATCGCACTCACCATTTTAATTGTTACGCCAATACTCCTTGACTTCGTTTCTGGTTTGCTTGCTAAAAGAAAGGAGATGGAAGAAGGGGAAGAGATAGAGGAAGGTGTGGAGGAGGTTAAGGATATGGCGGAAGATGTGGAAGGGATCGAGGAGATAGAGGAAAGTGTGGAGGAAACGGATGATGAAAAGGAACAAGATGAAAATATGGAAAATGATGGAGACGATGTGATCTCAGAATGAGATTTTGTTTTTTTGATTTTGCTATTAAGGCATGTAGAGTGGAATGCTATGTTTCACCTATATCAGAGTTGTTTGGAGCTTTGGTCTGCAGTTCTTGATTTGCATGAGGATTTCATCTCTTTCAAGCACCTTTTTTGTCTCGAAAGGCGATACGCTTACCTGTATTTCTTTCGTGCGACCTCCTCTACCGAATGACTTAACTCGTGCATTGATTATGCCGAGCATGTCCAATTCAGATATTAGATCTGTGATCCTTCGTTGCGTTAGGATGGTTATACTAGCGCTTCTACACAATTGTTTGTAGGTGGTGTAAACATCACCTGTTGTAAGCTTGTGGTTTCCAACCTCTTCATTAAGAATTATGCCTAAAAGAACTAACTTGGATTGTGTCGGGAGGGTGCGAATAGTCTCACACACACAATCTAGTTCGATCCTATTATTTGCCTTGTATACGTGGTGCTCAGTTATTTTCCTCTCTTGATTTCTCTCAGCTATCTCTGCAGCAATTCTTAATAAATCTAGGGCTCTTCTAGCATCACCATGCTCTTGAGCCGCGAGAGCAGCGCATAAAGAGATAGTCGATGGGTCGACGATGCCACTGTCAAAAGCTAAACTTACTCTTTGGGTTAAAATGTCCTTCAACTGATCTGCATTATAGGGTGGGAACACCATTTTTTCCTCTCCGAGACGACTTCTCACCCTGGGGTCTAAGAAGTCTGTGAACTTCAAATCGTTGGATATGCCTATCATACTCACCTTAGCGTTAATCAGATCGTCATTTATCTTAGATAAATGGTAAAGTACATCATCCCCGCTTTTATAGACTAGTTTGTCCACTTCATCCAAAATAATCACTACTACTCTTTTTTTCTCATCAATCTTTTCCCTAAGAGTGTTGTATACTCTCTCTGTAGGCCAACCTGTAAAAGGAATGCGTTCGTCGAATTTGTCTATGAATCGGTTTCCTATATTCTGTAATACACCATATTGTGTGTCTACGATCTCGCAATTCATGTATATGTAGCTAATATTGCTGAGCTTGGATCTTGTCTTTTCAATCTCTAATCCTAGATAGTTAACAGTAGCAGTCTTCCCCGTACCGGTTTTTCCGAACAACAGAACGTTCGACGGTCTTTCACCCCTTAATGCAGTCGATAAGATAGATGCTAATTGCTTTATCTCTTCGTCCCTATGAGGCAGCCTTTCAGGTATGTAGGAAGGACGCAAGATATCTCTATCCTTTTTGAATATTGACTTCGTCTGAATATACGCATCAAATATGTTGCTTTCCATAGTTCTCCCCCAAGAACGTTGAAAAGGGTAGACCCCTCTATTTCCACTGGAAACTTGCATACAATAGAAGGTTGAAAAATAGATGAGATAATAGATACAAATACTTTTCTTTTATTTGTTTTTTTTCATAATATCTCTAACTCAACTTTTTTAGAGTTTAGCGTTAGCCAGTAATTATTCGGTATTTATCATTAAGAAATTCAAAACTTTTAATTTCTTTTGGAAATATTTTTATTTTCTAATTCTTAATTTATTCTTCCTTTCCAAAACCTCATCTTCGTATTTGGAGGAGAGCCTCCAAGCAAGATATTCTATTCTATCTAAATTCTTTATGAATTTTGATCTGCTATCTATATCAACGAGCTGCTTAAATTCTCTTATCTTGTTAAATGTGTCGTATAAATACCACCCACCAGTGAGAAGAAGAATTGGTCCAATTAAAATGAGCCAATACTTCCAGTCACCTATGTCTTCTGATAAATCGCCAAATATAGTTGATAATACGGTATTTGTATAAAAGCAGTTTAAACCGAATAATGTTACAATAACCCCTATGAGAAGTATAACAGTAGCGAATTCAATTAAATACTCCCTTATCAAATTGTGTTTCATTGTCTACGGGATATGAAAATACAAATAAAAACTTTCGCCTACATGTAAGAAAAAATTATTAACCATAGCCCTATACCTGATTTATGAAGTTCACGCCTATCTATGAATATCATAAAGCACAAGGAGCAAAACTTGTCAACTTCAATGGATGGGAGATGCCACTCTTGTACAGTAGCATTGTAAATGAACACCTTGCTGTTCGCAACGCTGTCGGTCTTTTCGATGTCTCCCATATGGGGGACATTCTCGTTAGTGGTAAAGGTACAAATGAATTAATGAAGCGTCTGTTTACCAATGATGTTTTTAACGCGGAATTTGGGCATGCGAAGTACACCCATATTCTCAACGAAGAAGGAAAAATATTAGATGATATGATCGTTATTCCTATTAGAGAGGAAAAATATTTGTGCGTGCCAAACGCTGGAACAATTCAGAAAATTCTAAAATGGTTCAAGGGACATGCAACGACCCAGAAGATAGAAAATGTAACTGATAAGTATGTATGTATAGCAATTCAGGGACCTAAAGCATCTGACACTCTTCAAAAATTAACTAATTATGATCTTAACGATTTAAAATTCTTTAGAGCTGATTATATTCCTCTCGGTGGAGGAAGGGATCAATCCATAGATCGAGAGTGCCTAGTATCAAGAACGGGTTACACAGGTGAGGACGGTTTTGAAATCACTGCAGAGAATGACATTGGGAGATATTTATGGGATTTAATCCTATTGGCAGGTGAGGAGTTCGGTATCAAACCAATAGGCTTAGGAGCTAGAGATACGTTAAGATTAGAGAAAGGATTTTTACTATCAGGACAAGATTTCAATGATAATCGCACAACGCTGGAAGCGAACCACGAATGGGTTGTTGAGTGGGACCACGATTTTATTGGGAAAGTAGCATTGTTGAAACAGAAGGAGAAGGAAGATTACGATCGATTCGTTGGCATACAACTACTAGAAAAAGGAGTGCCGCGGTATGGATATAAGATAATGAAGGATGGTGAAACCGTGGGAGAGGTGACAAGTGGGTGTATTTCACCTTGTTTAAAAAAAGGAATAGCCTTGGGTTACGTCAAGAATGAGTACAAAGAGGTAAGCACAAAAGTGGAAATCCTGATTAGAGGTAAGAAATTAAAAGGAGAGGTTGTTAAACTGCCGTTTGTAAAATAAAATGTAAATGGATAGGTGAATATATGATAGAATTATTAGAAGAGTTGATAAGAACACCAGGTATATCTGGTTACGAAGACCCAATAAGGGATCGAATCAAGAAAGAGATAGAGAAATATGTTGAGACCAGGATAGACAATATTGGCAATCTGATTGCAACTATCGGTGATGGAAAACACATCGCTCTGATAGCTCATATGGATGAGATCGGATTGGTGGTCTCGAACATCGATGATAAGGGAACGATAAGGATAAGCAAACTCGGAGGGATTGACGATAGGATACTTGTGAGCAGAGCTGTAGAGATTCATACGAAGAAAGGGATAGTTGAAGGTGTTATCGGTCTCAAGCCCCCCCATCTGATGATCGATAGAGAGGAGGCTAAAAAAACAAAACGCTCTGAAACACTTCATTTAGATGTAGGGACAAGAACTCGAGAGGAAACGAAGGGGTTGGGGGTTGAACTTTTAAATCCCATTACATTCAAAAAACATTTCTCGATATTGAACAAGAATATGATTTGCACGAGAGGCATTGATAATAGAGCCGGGTGTTTGGCACTCATAGAGATGCTGAAGCTCGTGCACAATAAAAAACTAGGAGTAAAATTATCGTTCGTATGGTCAGTTCAAGAAGAGATCGGGCTAAGGGGTGCGAAGGTCGTGGCAAATACGATGAGACCTGATTATGTCCTTGCGGTCGATACATACACAACAACAGATGCACCCGACATGCCCAGCCATCTGGAACCAGTTAAATTAGGTGAAGGACCAGTGCTTAGGCTGATCGATAGCAGGGCGATAGCTTCACCAATTCTTCGTGAAATGATAACGAAAGTAGCGAAAGAATACGATATTCCATTGCAGTTGGGGATTACAGGTGGGACTACAGACGGTGCTGCGGTACAGGAGTGCGGCGCACTAACTATGCCTTTAGGTATACCTCTGCGTTATACCCACTCCTTAGTTGAGTGCTGCCACAAAAACGATTTGGAAAATCTTATACAATTGTTGACAAGGATTATCGAGGAAATTGAAAAGCGAGAAAGATAAGTAGTGAGAAGATGCATGATTTTATAGATAAGGTATTAGCAGATCTGATAACGATTGACAGCTCGCCCCATGCCGATAAAACAAGAATAATAGAATACGCAGCTAAAATTACAAAGTCCTTTGGTATGGATAACGAAATTTTTGGGAGGGATGCCCCGTCCTTATTAGCACACTTTGGTGAAGGAGGTGTGCATTTCAGCGGTCATTTGGATACAGTTCCGCGCGGTGATAATTGGAAATATGAACAAGGCGAGAAGATTAATGGAAGGGTATATGGACGCGGTGCATTGGATATGAAGGGAGGCTGCGTTTCAATGCTGGAGACTGCAAAGAGGCTTGTTGCTGCCAAAATAAATTTTTCACTCTCATTCACAACCGATGAGGAAACGACAATGAACGGTGCTGAATTGATAGCGAAAACCGATGCTATAAAGAACGCTCAAGCTATAGTAATATGTGAACCAACAGATTTTGATGTCATCACCTTTGAAAAAGGTGTATACCAATTCAAATTGATCACGCGTGGAAAAATAGCGCATGCGAGCATGCTTGAATTGGGAGAGAATGCAATAATGAAGATGAATAGATTGATCACCACTTTAGAAGATATGACAATCCCACCAAAAACGCCATTAAATGAAATAAGTTTAAATGTCTCAAAGATTGCTGGTGGTGAAAAGATCAATGTGGTACCTGCAAAATGCGTTTTAGAGGTGGACGTTCGTTTTCCGCCAGCATACAGCTTTAAGGATGTAAAAGCGCTGATTGAAAAAAAATTAAGTACTGCGAATCTAACCTTTGAATGGGAGACGATGCATAAGCTGCCGCCAGTAAAGGTAGACCCAGATCAAAAAGTGATAAAGAAGATGGTGCGTATTTCTAAAGGGAAGATCAGAGGAGCGCTGTATGCGACAGAGATGGTGCGCTTCTTCCCAATTAATAAAAAAGTAATGGTCTGCGGACCAGGTGACCCAAAGAGAGCGCATACGATAGATGAGTATATTGAATTAAAGGACCTATACAAAGCTGCTGATATATATGAGAAATATGCAAGGGAAATAATGAAAATTCCAAATCCGTGATTTTTATAAGGAAGTTAAGTGAAATTGCCCGCATGATAGAGGAAAAATTAAATGTTGTGCACCATTCAAATATGCGTGACTAAAGGCGTTTAGCAGTCAATCAACACTTTCACTGACCCCCCTCAAGAAATCTTATTAAAGACTAATGCAATATAGGTACGATGAGGATGCAAAATATCAAGATTGGATCTCAATATTCTCCTAACAATGATGCAACTATTTACTTGGGGGACTGTAGAGATTTACTTGATTCCATACCTCCAAATTCTGCAAGGCTGATAGTTACTTCCCCTCCGTATAATATTGGAAAAGCATATGAAAGGAAAATTGATATTGATGAGTATGTGTCTCAACAAAAGGATGTTATCTTGCGTTGTATAAAAATTCTAGCTGATGATGGCAGCATATGTTGGCAAACTGGGAACTATATTCAAAAGAAAGAAGTGGCTCCATTAGATATTCTCCTTTATGATATCTTCAAATCTCAGGGCTTAAAATTAAGAAATCGTATAATATGGTATTTTGAGCATGGTCTTCATTGTCAAAAACGCTTCTCAGGACGATATGAAACAATAATGTGGTATACAAAATCAGATAAATATGTTTTCAATCTTGATCCTATCAGAGTTCCTCAAAAATATCCTGGGAAAAAATATTTCAAAGGACCTAAGAAAGGACAATATTCCTGCAATCCTAATGGAAAAAATCCAGGGGATGTTTGGGATATACCAAATGTAAAACACAATCACCCTGAAAAAACAACACATCCCTGTCAATTTCCTGTGGAATTGATAGAGAGATTAGTGCTTTCAATGACAAATAAAGGTGATTTGGTCTTTGACCCATTTTTGGGTGTCGGAACAACGATAGTAGCAGCAATTAAACATGGTCGGAGGGGTGCGGGTGCGGATATTGTGGAAGAATACATTAATATTACGAGAGAGAGAGTTAAACTAGCTGCCAAAGGAAAATTAAAAACCCGTCCGATGTACAGACCTAAATATATTCCAGGAAAGAACATTTATATAACAAAATATCCTCCTAAAAATGGAAGTATTGATGAGTATATCTCTGATGATGTTGATGCCGTTAAAGAAACTAGAACAGCAAAGGGTGTGACAGATTGAAGAAAGTTTACGAATATTCCCATCTGGGTGGAGCGGAGATATTAAAGGTTCACTATCCAAAAATAGAAAAAGAAATTGATGAGATAATTGCTGGTATAAAAGACGTAGAAAAAACCAAAATTAGCAAAGAAAAGACTATGATTGGTAGGAAGTTATATTCCCCACGAGATCTAAATAGATATTTTAAAGAGCGTTTTACAGAAAAAGGCTATAAAGAACTTAGGGATACTTATACAATCACTCTTCCTGACTATGATAAAGAAATAAAAGGTGCATTTAAACAAATCGATTTTGTAAAATCTAAGGTATTAGTGGAAGTTCAGTTTGGAAAGTATGCATTTATGTTTTACGATTTAGCAAAATTCCAGTACTTCTTCAATGAGAATAAAGCAGATGTTGGTATAGAAATAGTCCCGTGTCATAGATTACATAAAGATATGTCCACCGGTGTCTCTTATGGGGAGCAGTTAGTATACGACATTGAGAGACTAAGAAGGCATTTTCCATCAGTCCCAATCAAAGTTATTCTGATCGATATAGAGTAATTTACCGCTCTCCCACCCTCAAATTCCCGTATCTTTTAATAATATCAAAATAATCCTAAAAAGCCCTTTATCCCCGTTTATGGATAAACCCTCGTTATGGTTCTTGGGAAAGGGGTTGCATCCCTGATATGATCTAATTTACATATCCATGTTACCAAGCGCTCGATCCCTAGACCAAAGCCTGAATGGGGTACACTTCCATATTTTCTCAGATCCAAGTACCATTGATAATATTTCAGATCAACGTTTTCCGCTTTTAATCTTTCAAGTAATTTATCGTGGTCATCTTCCCTTTCGCTTCCGCCAACGATCTCACCATACCCCTCAGGCGCTAGCAGATCAGAGCACAAATATGTTCTTGAATCGTCTAGATTCTCTTTCATATAGAACGCCTTCACTTCCTTTGGATAATTTATTATGAATAGAGGAATCTTTTCATTTATCGTCATCTCTCTTTCTTCTTTTGCACCTAGATCATCCCCCCACTCAAAATCGTATCCCTTTTTTTGTAGGAGATCAGAAGCATCATCATAGCTCATCCTCTTAAATGGAGGTTTGATCTTTTTTAGATCTTCGACATCCCTCCCCAAAAACTTCAATTCTTCCTCTCTTTCAGTAGCTACCTTCTTGCAAATATGACCAATTAAGTTTTCCTGGGTTTTCATATTTCCTTCATTGTCAACCCAGGCCTCTTCGCTTTCCAAGTGCCAATACTCGGTGATGTGCCGTCGAGTGCGGGATTTCTCCGCTCTAAAGGAGGGTGTTATACTCCATACCTTGTCAAAAGAATAGATCAGCGCTTCCAAATACATTTGGGCACTTTGAGAGAGATAAGCTTCCCTGCCGAAATAATCGAAATCAAATAAGGTGCCGCCCCCTTCACAAGCATTGGTCGTGATGAGCGGAGGTGTCATCTCGTAAAAATCGTTCTTATCGAACCACTCTCTCGCAGCCTTTAACACAGATGCCTTGACCTTCATCACATTCGTTAACTTCCTTGACCTCAACCAAAGATGTCTATTATCTAGAAGAAATTCTTCACTCTTGTCTTTAGTTATAGGGAACACATCTGCTTTCCCTACGATCTCAAATTTAGTTGCTTGGATTTCAAAACCACCAGGTGCCCTATCATCTTTTACAACGCGCCCTTCAGTTATTACTGACGATTCGATCAATGTTTTTGAAGCCTCTTCGAATTCTTCATTTACAACATTACCCTTTTTTACTGTAACTTGAATGATGCCGCTTGCATCCCGGACAACAGCAAAAACAATACCTCCGCTGCTCCGGATCCGATATATCCATCCCCTTATCTGCGCTTTTTTACCTTCGAAATCGCCCTTTATTACATCGTTGATCGAGACCATAGTTACCGATACCCAATTGTTTTTCACGTTAATTACTTTTCGCAATACACCGATTTTCCCTAAAATTTGTACAAAAATATTTAAAGGATTGCGAGCTTTTAAGCACGATGAATGTGAATAAAAAATTAATTTCTATCGGAGGGCAGGGGGTTTTTGAGGGCGTAATGATGCGCTCACCCAATTATATGGCAATAGCTGTTAGAAAATCAGATGGAACGATCGAGGTTAAGAAAGAGAAGTTAAACTCATTAGCCCATCGATATAAATTTCTTAAATGGGCGTTCTTTAGGGGTATATTAATGTTATTCGAAACCCTCATACTGAGTTTTAAAGCTATAGCCTACTCAGCAGACGAAACTATGGAAGAGGAAATGAGCAAGAAGGAGATAGCATTAACCTTTATCTTTGCATTCGCAGCTGCAATTTTGTTATTCATTGTTTTACCTCTTTATTTAACAAAACTCATTTTTAATGTAGGTGGATTCTTGTTTTACCTGCTTGAAGGTTTGATAAGATTGGGAGTATTCTTGGCTTATATAGCATTGATGCCTTTGATAAGGGAGATCAAAATCACTCTGCATTATCATGGTGCAGAGCACAAATCGCTCCACACTTATGAATCTGGTGAAGAGCTAACTGTTCACAATGCCAGAAAATATTCACCCTTACATGCAAGGTGTGGAACCGCCTTTCTGCTGATCGTCTTGGTCTTATGCGTTTTACTATTCTCACTGATAAGAAGTGATAATTGGTATGTGATGATCGTTTATCGAATCATCCTCATACCTTTTGTTGCTGGTATCTCCTATGAACTATTAAAACTAAGCGCGAAATATGCAAAATCTCGATTGGTGAAACTGTTAATAACCCCTGGTCTTTGGTTGCAGAAATTAACTACAAGGGAGCCTAGTGATGAGCAGTTAGAGGTAGCTCTTGCAGCCCTAAAAGAAGTGATAGCATTGGAGCTGGGTGGATGAGATTTGGAGCGATTGTATGTCCGAGGTGTAAGAGAGCTAGAGGAATTATTTTAACAAGTAAAACCACTGCATGCCCCCACTGCGGTAAAAAATTTAAAACCCGAGGATTGAAAGTTTATTATAAAACAGATTCCGCTAAGGAGTTAGCTGCCGCAGTAGGGAAATTGAACGAATCGCTGCATGGAACTGGGAAAGAGTAAATGTTAGGTCCTACAGCGCTTGCTTTTTACGCTTTTTTATAACAATGGCAATGGCAATGGCAATAAAAACAAAGCAAAATTCCAAACCAGGGAGCACATAGGTCCCATCATCATCCAATCTAACTGTTATCGAGCCTTGAGAAGTAAAAGTTCCTTGATACTCTTCATTGTAATTAAATGTGGATGTTGAAGGGCTGTATGTGAAAGTGTGATAATAATCCTCAAGGTGCTCACCATTCCCATCGCTTTCCCATTCTGAAAAACGATTGCAATCCCGGAATAAAAATTGACCATTTACAACATCGATGGTTACATTCTCCCCCTCTTTCCCATTCAAAGGAATATAGGATTTTGCCCATGCATGTCCCCCCCACTTGTTTTGCAAGCTATCATAGAGCCCACCGAACTCAAGCCAAACCGGAATCCCAGAGGCTCTGCAAAGAGCGCTGAACAAGATGGATTGCTCGTCACAATCACCGCTTTTATCTTGGAGCGTGGTAAGGCAATCCTTCGGCTCACCTGAGTGGCCAGCAACATATCTAAAATTGTGGCGCATGTACTCATACACCGCCCTCATCCTATCATAAATATTGGTCTTGTTTTGTGTCAATTCATCTGCTAAGTTTTTGATCTCGTCATCGGTAGGTCTAATCTTCCATTCATCGCGATTATATGTATCAGTCAACTCTCTAAAGTGCGTATCTCCCATCGCTTCATCAACACTCATGGTGTCGCTAGATTCGATATCCCACCATACGGTTTTTGTTGTCATGTGATAGGATATTGCAACGGAGATTGTACCGCTCCCTGTATCTTCCCAAATAAGCCATGTATGATCGCTGTAATGGTGAGGAAGCACATTCGTAGGAGTTGGGTCTCCTTCTATATAACTTACATTCTGAATGAGCCCTCCAGAACTGTCTATGATATTTTTGGGCTGCGGTATGTCCAGTGTGTAATGTATGGTACTAGAGCCAACATTTATCGTGATTGTTCGCTGTATATCGAACTCAGCAGATTCAGGATACTGCCTGTAAGCCATGGGGTTCAACCATTTAAGCAAAAGATATCGAAACTCTGGGCACAATAGGATTATGCAGATTATGATGCAGATGATGATAAGAACTATGCTGCGGCCTATCCTGCCCTTTCTTCGTTGTTTTGGCAGCGATAACTGCCTATACTCCCTTTTCTCAAAATCATCGTCACCGGAAAAACTCATGTTGTTTGATATAAGATTAATCGAATATTAATTTTTCCTCAACTATCCTCTCATCTTTTTTCTAATGTCTCTTCTTCTCTCTTTTCTCAGTGCTTCAGGTAATGTCTGAGGCAACAATTTAGAACGGAAGTAGTGATAGAGGACGACACTCAAAGGCAAAGTTATAAGGGAATACTCAATATTGCCCAGAGAAAGAAATGGGAACATAAGGAGATTGAAGATCAAATGGATCAATATTGCAAAAACGAGGTAATGCCACCCCCTTCCCTTATAACACCCAAAACCTATAAAACCGCCAAGGGAAGCATGCAGTAAACATACGCTTGTTGAAAATACTAATAAAACTAATAAAGTCGCAGTTATATTTATTATACCGCCAACTGGAAATCTCATAAAAGACATTGCAGTGATGCCGATGGAACCCATCCCTAATCCAAGGGAAACGCCGTAAAAGGTGGTATCGAACTTCAGCTGGAAACGAGGCATATTCAGTATTATAAGTCTAATTAACTCCTCGAAAGTTGAAAGCCCTACAACATAGATAAGAAGAAAAGGAACTATAATGAAACGCCCAGCACCCACCCAGTAACCTCTTAAAAAGATATCGAATGAGAAAATGAGCATGCCGATAACGATCCCAACAGCGAACATTCCAAATACCTTCCTATCGTCAAAGTAGGATTTATCCACTATAGGCCAGGAGTATTGACGCATTGTGAACCAAAGTATTGCTACAGCCGGGGTGAAACCAATGATGCTGCTGATAAACAATTCTATATTCATCTTCAACTGTTGATGACCAAACCTCTATTTTTAGATTGCTATGCGCAATGAGCATTAAAATCATTGAGCTGAGAATAGCGATGCGTAAACCTTGGCATCGTTAACTAAATTTTCGATCCTTATATTTTCATTTGCTTCGTGAGCAGTTTGCTCATTTGTACTCCATACTGCGACATCAAAACCTGCATTCCTAAAAATGCTAGCGCAAGTTCCACCCCCGATGCCCATGACCTCAGCATCAATGAACAAAACTCTTTTAATTGCTTTTTTTAATAGGCCCACGATCTTGCTGTCTTCAGCTGTCGCGGGACTAGAAGCACTTTGCACGATATCTACATTTATTTCTACTCTGCTTTCCCTTTCCACTTCTCTTGCAACATTTTTTATCAATGCTATTACATCATTCATTGAATGAGCAGGGAGCAGCCTGCAATCCATGTAGAACACATCATCTCCTGGTATGGTATTTATGTTGGGGACATTATCCTCTTTCTTCGTAGGCTCAAATGTAGAATAGGGCACATCAAAAAAAGGATTTTTATCATTGAACTCTTGATGCAATCTTTTATCTACGTTACATAAGAACGAGGAAGCAGCTCTAAGTGCGTTGCGCCCTTTATTTGGGGTACTAGCATGACATTGTTCCCCATTTGTGTTTATCTTAAGCCATAACCCTGATTTCTCAGCAACCTCGATCTTCGCGCCATCTGGAGAACCATAATCCGGGATCAATATAAGATCTTGTGGGCTGAACAATCCCTGATTCAGTAGATATTCCATTCCTTTTTCACTTCCAGTTTCCTCATCAGCGACGAAGCCCAGATTTATATCCATTTCAGGAATTAACCCCTGCTCTTTTATCGATTTAACTGCATAGATAGAGGCGATTAATGCTTGCCCATTGTCTTCCACTCCCCGCCCAAAGATTCTGCCGTTTTTTATGACTGGTGCGAAAGGATCATTTTCCCAATTTTTTAGATCTCCAGGAGGAACAACATCCATATGCGTGATGACCCACATCTTTTCCGCTTTTTTCCCTTTATTCTTTCCCTTCAATTTGGCAACGATATTCGGTCTATAACCCACCTTATCATCAGGAGCATTATACCATTCTACTTCATCAAAACCGATCTCATCGATTAATTTAACTATAAATTCAGCTTTTTTCTTCTCTCCACTACCGCCAGATTTTGGGTCGATAGCTGGGATCTTGCACATCTCTATTAAACTATTGACCATCTCCGCTTTCAAATCATCGATATTCCTAAACACATCGTTCAATCGGGGCATGGATTCTGATAATAAATAAAGAGCATAAAAGCTTTTGTTTGAATCAATCGAACCCACT